>JBPYEW010000171.1:0-24328 GCA_051984555.1 Terriglobales bacterium
TACGTTACCAAGCCGTTCAGCCCGCGCGAGCTGCTGGCGAGGGTACGGACGGCGTTACGCCGGGTCGTACGTGGCAATCCCACCGAGGTGTACGCATTCGACGGGGTCTCGGTCGATTTCACCAAGATGGAAGTCACGCGCGATGGTGAGACCGTCGTTCTAACGGCGCAGGAATTCAAGACACTGAAGTTCTTCGTTCACAATGCCGAGCGCGTGATAACCCGAGACGAACTCCTCAACGAAGTTTGGGGCTATCAGAACTATCCCACCACGCGGACCGTGGACAATCACATCTTGAAATTGCGGCAGAAACTGGAGCATGATCCTGCCAATCCGGTTCATTTCCGCACCGTACACGGCGTGGGTTACAAGTTCGTGGGTTAAATCGCTGAACCGTAGATAGGGAGAGCAGGCTGTGAAACTTCGCTTGCGGACCAAGTTCCTGCTCTCGATGCTTCTGATATCCGCCGGCCTTACGGCTACGAGTCTCCTGCTGGTCCATCAAATCGTCCAGGAGCAGGTAAAGCGATCGCTGGTTGCCGACCTGGAGAACTCGGTAAGCACCTTCAAGAACTTCCAGCACGAACGCGAGATCAATCTTGCGCGGTCTGCAGACCTGCTTGCGGACATGCCCAACGTTCGCGCCCTCATGACGGCGCCGCACGATGCCACCATCCAGGATGCATCCGCGCCATTCTGGCGGTTGGCGGGCAGCGACATCTTCGTGCTCGTCCGATCAAATGGACAGATCGCGGCTCTGCACACCACGGCCGGGGATTTCACACGCGAGATGGCGCAAGCGTCGCTGGATAAATCTATCGCGGGACCCGGCACGGAGCACTGGTGGTATGGGAACCATCACCTGTTCCAGGTCTCGCTCAAACCTGTATTTTTCGGACCTGCGTCCGAGAACCGGTTGCTTGGCTTTCTGGCGATTGGATCGCAGATCGATGAAAGTGTTGCGTCGCAGATCAGCCGGGTGGCCGCGAGCCAGGTTGCGTTCTCGTATGAGAACGCGGTGGTTACGACGACTCTCACACCCGCGCAGGAAGCGGAGGTCGGAAATACTACGCAGCGCCTCGCGACGCAAACCGGCGAAATCCAGCTGGGCGGCGAGAAATTTCTGGGAACGTCGTTGGAGTTGGGAGGCGAGGGTACACCATCCGTTCGACTGACTGTGCTGAAGTCCTTCGATCGCGCGACGGCCTTTCTCGACAGCCTCAATCACCTTCTGATTGGGCTGGGCTTGGCGGCGCTGATCGCCGGCAGCCTGCTTGTCTTCTTTATCTCTCATACGTTCACTCGACCGTTGGGGTCTCTGGTTGCGGGCGTCCGGGCACTGGAGAAAGGTGATTTCACCTACGCTCTCGATCCTCGTGGCGGCGATGAAGTGGCGGAGGTGACGGGCGCATTCAACCGCATGCGACAGAGCCTCCTCAAGACGCAGCAGGATCTGCTGGATGCGGAGCGGCTCGCGACGATCGGAAGAATGGCCAGCTCGATCTCGCACGACCTCAGGCACTCATTGGCTGCAATAGTCGCGAACGCCGAATTCCTATGCGAGAGCCATTTGAACTCGGCACAACGCGAGGAGCTATACCAGGAAGTGCGAGTGGCTGTCGATCAGATGACGGAATTGATCGAGTCTCTGCTCGAATTTTCGAGAACGCGTGATTCCTTGCGGCTGAGCTATGGTGACCTCAAGGCAACTGCCGAGTGGGCGATTCATGCGGTGCGAGCGCATCCTGCATTTCAGAAAGTCCGGATAACGGTGAACGCGATCGGGAACTGCTCCGGGAACTTCGATCAGCGCAAACTCGAACGGGTTTTCTTCAACCTGCTGTTGAATGCCTGCGAGGCCGTCTCGGGGGCAGGCGAGGTCCACATCGACTTGCGAGAGGTTGGGGGAGGCGCCGAGGTCCGTATCGCAGACACCGGGCGGGGTATCCCGGAACCTATTCGTCTGAAACTGTTCGAACCCTTTGTGAGCTACGGCAAAGAGAATGGCACGGGCCTGGGACTCACCGTAGTACAGAAGATTCTGCAGGACCATGGCGGGGACATTCAGGTGGAGAGGTCATCTGCGGAAGGTACGGCGTTTCGGTTGTTCGTACCGCTTCAACCGGCTTCCGAGCACGCATCGCCGGGAAATGGCAGCGCTCCTTCCAAGGTTGCGGTTCAACATCCGGCAGCGTTGGACTGAAGCCAGTCTCGCTCACAGGAACTTCATCACAGCCGTATTTGTTGGTTTGCAGGGAGGCAATCGTGAGACGTTCGACAAGTTCGTTTGCATGGCTCGCCGTTGTGCTTTGCATTCTCCTGGTCAGCCGCGCGTCCGAAGCACAAGCAGATACGTCTCAACCGACATCGTCCAAGCAGACAGATGTCCAACAGATGAGCGAGGTGGTGCGCGACCTGCAGAAGCAAGTGGAAGAATTGCGCGCCGCGGTGGCGGAAGTTCACTCGGAAGCAGCGCAATACCGTTCTGAGGCGGCGACGCTGCGACAGGAGGTCGAGAAGCTGCGTCGGGCAACAGCAACTTCGTCCGTCGAGGCTGAATCGCCGTCCGAATCTGCGGTCGCTTCGCCGTCATCTTCCGGTGCGTCGATCGAGCAACGAGTCGCGTCCCTGGAGGAGACGACGCAATTGCTGAACGGCAAAGTGGACGAACAGTATCAGTCGAAAGTGGAGAGCGCGTCGAAATACAGAGTTCGGCTGTCAGGCATGATGCTGTTCAACGTGTTCAGTAATTATGGCTCGGTCGACAACCAGGATTTCCCTTCGTATGCGGCGAATCCGATCGCGTATGAATCTCATGGTTCCCTGGGTGCGACCGTTCGGCAGTCGGAGATCGGGTTAGAGGTTTTCGGTCCAACTTTGGCGGGGGCGAAATCCAGCGGCCACTTTCAGTTCGACTTTGCCGGAGGCTTCCCCAACACGCTGAACGGCGCGAATTACGGTGTATTTCGTCTTCGAACCGGCAATTTTCGGCTCGATTGGTCTAAGACCTCTATTGTTGCGGGACAAGATGCCGTGTTCGTCTCCCCGCTTTCGCCGACGTCGTTTGCGTCTGTGGCGGAACCGGCGTTCAGTTATGCGGGCAACCTGTGGGGTTGGATCCCGCAAGTACGAATCGAGCATCGTTTCGATATCTCAGACGTGCAAAACATCAGCATTTCGGGAGGCATTCTCGACAACGTAGACGGCGAGCCGCCGTACTCGTCGTTCACACGGATCTCGCAAGCCGGGGAGCGCAGCCGACAACCAGCGTACGGCACGCGTGTGGCCTGGAGCCACATGCTACATGGGCAGCCGTTAACGTTAGGGGCAGCCGGGTTCTACAGCCGGCAGGATTGGGGCTTCAATCGTTACACGGACGGCTGGGCTGGTATGACCGATTGGGACATCCCTGTGCTGCCGAGGCTCGCTCTGTCAGGCGAGTTCTACCGAGGACGCGGCGTGGGCGCACTCGGCGGGGCAGTTGGACGCAGCGTTCTCTTCAGCGGTAATCCAACCGATCCGGCTACCAATGTTCGGGCGTTGAACTCGATTGGGGGATGGTCGCAGTTGAAATTGAAAGCAACCAGCAAACTCGAATTCAACGGCGGGTTCGGTGTAGATAGTCCTTATTCTTCGGACCTGCGTTGGTTTCCTATGAATCTTAGTTATTACAATCCTGCACTCGGGCAGAACCGGAGTTCGCTGGTGAACCTGATCTATCGTCCAAAGTCGAATCTTATTCTTTCCAGCGAGTACCGCCGGCTACGTACGTTCCAAACGGACGGGACCAGCAACACCGCGGAGCAGTTGAACATGATTGTTGGAGTTTTGTTTTGAGAGCTGGGACTAGAAGCGCAACATTCGTAGCTTTAATGTTGCTGGCGGCGATATCGACCGCTCAGTCGGCGACGGTGACCGCGCGGGTGAAGCGCGAGCACACCAAGCGTGGTGCGCAGCACGATGGAAACCGAGTCGTGATCTGGCTTACGCCCGTTGGAGATCCGGTCGACCATCCCCGGGCGCAAGCGCACGTGCCGCCTCCCCGGCTCACGCAGCATAACAAAAGCTTCGATCCGCACCTGCTGGTCGTGCCAGTGGGATCTGTCGTCGAATTTCCGAATCGTGATCCGTTCTTCCACAACGTGTTCTCGTTGTTTGAAGGAAAGCGGTTCGACCTGGGACTGTACGAAGCCGGCTCGACGCGGGAGGTACGCTTCGATAAGCCGGGCGTGTCCTATATTTTCTGCAACATTCATGCGGAGATGAGCGCCGTCGTTATCGCGCTGGCGACGCCGTACTATGGAATCTCGAACGCGCGCGGCGAGATCTCGATCGCGAATGTACCTCCCGGCAGCTACAAACTACAGACCTGGTACGAAGCCGCGGTTCCCGAGAACATGGATTCCCTGGGAGGGCGCGAAATTGAAGTCACCCGCGACACGACGGATCTGGGGGCGATTCGGGTGCCGGATCCAGGCGCTGCTCTGGCGCACAAGAACAAGTACGGGCGCGACTACGACCCACCCACACCCGACAATCCTGCCTATACGCAGCATCCTTAAAGCCAGCAAGTAACTTCGGATACTCCTGTGGAAGCTTCTGCGGAATGAACCGGCGGTTGCTCCGGTAGAATCGGGCCATCCGATGACGATTCCGAAATCCCCCGAGAAAAGGACGAACGTTGTCTCGCGCGTACTGCGCCTGGTTCGGCCTTCCCACGAGCATAGCGAGTTCTCTGCCACGGTCTTGCTCATGGTGGCGGTCATGCTCTCGCGGGTGATCGGGTATGTCCGCGAAGCCTACATCGCCTACGCCTTTGGGGCGGGCGGAATGGTGGATGCCTATGTCAACGCGTTCACCCTGCCCGATTGGTTGAACTACATAGTGGCAGGCGGAACCGCCTCGATCACTTTTATCTCGATCTACACGCGGTTTCTGTCGGAGAAAAGAGAAGCCGAGGGACAGAAGGCATTTTCGGTGGTGATCACCGTGATGAGCACGGTGCTGCTGGTCTTCATAGGCTTAGCGGAAATCTTCACGCCACAGTTCGTAGGCTGGTGGTTCCACGGATTTACTCCAGAGCAATTCCGGCTTTGCGTTTTCCTGACGCGCATTCTTCTACCTGCACAAATTTTCTTCTACGTTGGCGGCGTAGTTTCCGCCGTACTCTTGTCGCGCCGACTGTTCCTATTCCCGGCTTTCGGGCCGCTGCTTTACAACGTCTTCATCATTTTAGGAGGCGTAGCGCTGGGTCGTCGATTCGGAGTCGCCTCTCTGGCGTATGGCGCGCTGGCGGGCAGCATCGTCGGGCCATTCCTGGTGAACGCGATCGGCGCAATCAAAGTGGGTACCGGTTACCGGCCCTCTTTTGACATCAAGAACCCGGCATTCCGCGAGTGGGTAAAACTCTCAATTCCGCTGATGCTCGGGGTGTCGCTCGTCACCGCAGACGACTGGATCATCCGTCACTTCGCGCCCAGCGGCACCGGCGAGATTGCGCGTCTCAACTATGCGAAGCGCTTGTTTGCCGTGCCTATTGCTGTTCTGGGCCAGGCAACGGGACAGGCGTCGTTACCGTTCTTTGCCCGGCTATTCACGGACAAGCGATTCAAGGAGTTCTCCGAGACCGTCAGCGCCTCGGTGTATCGGATCTCAGCGGCATCATTTCTCGCGACCGCGTGGATGATGGCGGCGGCTCTGCCTGTCATCGATCTTGTGTACCGGCGCGGCCGATTCGGAGTGGGCGACGCACACGCGACCGCCCAATATTTTTTCTGGTTCTCTTTGTCGCTGGCGCTTTGGTCGGCCCAGTCACTGTATTCGCGCGCTTTTTATGCAGCCGGTGACACGCTGACTCCAATGGTGGCGGCTACCCTGCTGACAATCGCTTCGTTGCCCATCTACTCAGCACTGTTCCACCGGTTATCGGTAGTGGGACTGGCGATCGCGTCGGACGTAGGAATCCTGGCGAATACGCTGGGCCTGGCAATCCTTCTGCATCGGCGCAAACTGGTGCCTGCGGGTGATCTCCGTTGGGACGAATTGGGCAAGGCGGCTCTGACGGCGGTGGTTGCCGGGTACCTGAGCTACAGAGTTGCACTCGGCGTACCTGGCAGCGGCAGGACCGGGGACCTTCTTGCACTCGGGGCCGTTACCCTGACGTGGGGTGCGGCAGTGGCGGCAGGGCTTTGGCTGCTGCGTTCCGATCTGCCGGGAGACTTGCGGCGGCGCAAACAAACGTCATACCCGCGTGTGGCCGAGCGGCAAGCCGAGGAGACGAGTGCCGGGGTCGAGCCATGATGCTGAAAACAGGCGAGTTGCCGGGTCCTGTCGCCTAAGTTGTGCGGTGATTTCATGGTGTCCGGCTGGCTGCCCCAGATCCGTTGTGTGTGCTACTCTTTAGTTCCGAGACGTTTGCGGGCAGGCATCATCTAACTACCATGCAGTTCTTGCGTTCCATGTGGCGTTTCCTCGTAGCGGTGCAACTCTTACCAGCATTGGAGAGTGGTGAGGAGACCCTTGTCGGCGGCCAAGCCGTGCTCGAGGGCGTAATGATGCGCTCTCCTCATGCCTGGGGCATCGCCGTAAGAAAGCCCTCGGGTGAGATCGCTCTGCATAGCGAGCCGCTGGAGCGGCTTTCGGAAAAGCACAAGTGGATGGGCTGGCCCGTGGTCCGTGGGGTCATCACACTGGGACACGCAATGACCTTGGGGTTCCGGGCGCTGAAGTTTTCGGCCAATGTTGTTTTGGATCAGGTCCCGGCGGATGAGAAGGGCAAGAAGCTCGAGATCAGCGGATGGGTGGCAGCGGTCAACATCTTTATCTCGGTTGCATTCTTCATTTTCATGTACAAGTTCCTGCCACTGCTTGCCGCCACCGAACTGAAAAGAATCAATCCCCTCTTTGGCGAGCGCATTATCTTCAACCTGGTTGACGGCATCATCCGGATTGCCCTGTTCCTTCTGTTTATTTGGGGAACTTCGCTGCTGAAAGACATCCGGCGCGTATACCAGTATCACGGGGCGGAACATAAGACGGTGTTCGCGTTCGAGGCGGGCGACCCGCTTCAAACTGCTCCGGTACAGAGATATTCCACGTACCACCCGCGATGTGGGACCAGCTTCCTGATGACAGTTATGATCATCTCAATTCTGGTCTACACGCTGGTTCCGGCGGTCACGTTCTGGGGCAGATTCGCAGCCCGCATTGCGTTGCTTCCGGTCATTGCCGGCTTATCTTATGAAATCATCCGGTTTGCGGCGAAACATCGTGGTTCGCTGTTCGCGATCATGACCGCGCCAGGATTGTGGCTGCAGAGAATCACCACCCAGCCGCCATCCGACGACCAGGTGGAATGCGCCATCACCGCGCTCGACGAAGCTATGGCGATCGAGAAACAAAGCGGTGGCGAACTAGTTATCGCTTAGCGGCCCCCGCCGCGAACTTCCTTTCCCGCAACTCCCGACTGAACCTACAATCTTCCGAGTAGACACAGAGCTGAGAGCTCGATGGGAATCACATGTTTGAGAGATTAGATCAAATCGAAGCCCGGTACGACGAACTGACTGCGGCACTGGCGTCGCCCGAAATCATGAACGATTCGGCGAAGTACCAGAAGACTGCCAAGGCACACAGCGAAATTACTGCGGTGGTAGAACGGTATCGCGAATATAAGGACCTGAAGCGCGGGATTGCCGAGAGTAAGGCGGTACTGGCGGAGGAGAAGGATCCCGATATGCGGGCCTATGCCCAGGAAGAACTGGACAAGCTCGAGGCTCGGCTGACGGATGCGGAGCAGGAGCTCAAGGTTTTGCTGCTGCCCAAAGATCCTAATGACGAGAAGAACGTGATCATCGAGATCCGTGCCGGAACCGGCGGCGACGAAGCGACGCTCTTCGCAGCCGAGATGTTTCGCATGTACACGAGATATGCGGAGACCCAAGGCTGGAAAGTCGAGGTTCTGAATACCTCGGAATCCGGCGTGGGCGGGCTGAAAGAAGTCATCGCCATGATTTCGGGCGTCAAAGTCTACTCTCGTCTGAAATATGAGAGTGGGGTCCACCGGGTGCAACGGGTTCCTGCCACCGAACAGCAGGGACGGGTTCACACCTCGGCGGTGACGGTTGCGGTTCTGCCGGAAGCAGAAGACGTCGACATCAAGATCGAAGCGAAGGACCTCCGGATTGACACTTTCTGCTCGTCCGGGCCAGGTGGGCAATCGGTGAACACGACGTACTCCGCCGTCCGCATCACGCACATTCCCACAAACACCGTGGTGAGCTGCCAGGATGAGAAGTCGCAGATCAAGAACCGCGATAAAGGTATGCGCGTATTGCGCTCCCGCCTGTACGAAATGGAGATGCAGAAGCAGCAGGAGGCACTCGCCAAGGAGCGTAAGACGATGGTCGGGAGCGGCGACCGGAGCGAAAAGATCCGGACCTACAACTTCCCGCAAAATCGCGTAACCGACCACCGCATCGGACTCACCATCCATCAGCTCGAAAACGTGATGGACGGCAAACTACAGCCACTTGTAGAGGCGCTGGTTACGCATTACCAGGCGGAGAAAATGAAGCAGGAGTCCGCGACCGTCGCTTAGAGAGGCAGCTCGTCGCGAGAGTACCTCGGCAAAACTGGTTTCCGTGGCTGCATACCTCCGTGATGAAATAGGTATGTGCAGCTCAGAGATAGCCTGGAACAAGCGATACAGCGGTTGACTCAGGCGGGTGTCGGTTCACCACGACTGAACGCTGAAGTCCTGATGATGTTCACGCTGGCGTGCGACCGCGCCTATCTTTACGCGCACTCCGATCGCGAACTCACAGTCGACGAACAATCTCGATACGACCAGTCACTGGCACACCGGTCCCAGGGTATTCCCTCTCAATACATCACGGGGCACCAGGAGTTCTGGGGCATGGATTTCATTGTCTCCCCCGCCGTGCTGGTCCCACGGCCGGAAACCGAACATCTCATCGAGGCAGTCCTCCCACTTGCCCGGGCAATTCCGTATTCCAAGATTGTGGATGTTGGAACCGGATCCGGATGTATTGCGCTGGCGCTGGCCAAGGAATTAGCGGATGCAGAGATTCACGCGACGGAAATCTCGCCTGCTGCGATGGAAATCGCCGAGGCCAATGCCGCGCGCCTGCAACTGGAATCACGCGTGCGATTCCACGACATAGACCTTCTGGACGGATTGCCTCGCAACTACTTCGACTTTGTGGTCTCAAACCCGCCCTATGTGGGCGAGTGCGAAACGGACCAGGTACAACTCGAAGTGCGCAAGTTCGAGCCTCGGCGCGCGGTGTTTGCCGGCCCAACAGGCCTGGAGATTATTGACCGGCTTATACCTCAGGCTTACGAGGTCCTGAAGCCGGGCGGCTGGTTGGTAATGGAAATCAGCGGAACTATTGCAAGCGGTGTTCGCAAGCTCCTGTCGGAATGGGACCATGTATTAATCAACAACGACCTGCAAGGGATTGCTCGCGTAGCCGTAGCCCAACGTCCTGGTGCACGTCAGAAATGATCGTGAGCCTGGCCAACCTCATGGTGGGCAACTCTCCGTCCGTCATTTAGACTGCTAAGTTGCTCTACCGCCGTTTACTTTATGCAGACCCTCCGATTAGCTGCACTTGTCCTGGTGCTCAGCTGCATCGGTTTCTCCCAATCGGTCGTGGACGGGTTGGTTCACGACGAGAAAGGCGCGATTGTCCGAGGCGCTTCCGCGGTCCTGGTGCGCAACAACGGCACGCCGGTTGAAACCAGCGCCACCGACACGGATGGACACTTCCATTTCGCCGGAATCGAGGCCGATTCATACACCGTACGAATCACGGCGCGAGGGTACTACGACACACACTACGGGTTCACGCTGCGACCGCGGCAGTCCTTGTTCATCACGATAGACCTGCAACCGGTGCAGAGCGTTCGGCAACAGGTAGAAGTCAGAGATGTCTATCGCACAATCGATCCGGAGAAGACGAGCAGTTCTCAGACCCTCAGCCACGAGGACCTCGAACATCTTCCGGACCCGGTCGTGGAGAGCACGACGAGCCTGGTTGCGAACCTGATGCCAGGGGCCAGCCAGAGCCACGACAACTTCATCAACGTACGCGGGAACGAGTTTTCGTTACATGAATTCGTGAACGGCGTTTCTTTCCTCGACAACACACAGCCGCAGTTCAGCCCGGGCGTAAGCCCCCAGATTTTTGAGACTGTCGATCTCATCACGGGCGGGTTCGCGCCAGAATACGGGAACCGATTCGGCGGCGTACTGGACATAACCACCCGTTCCGGCGCGGCGATGGAGAACCATGGCGATATCAATTTTCGTGGCGCCACGGTCGACAACTATGACCTGAACGCCGAGTATGGAGGACAGGCGGGGAAACTCGGCTACTACTTATTTGTGGATGGGTTCACTTCGGGTCGTTACCTCGATCCGCCCGAGCCCGTTGAATTGCATGATTTCGGCAAGGGTGCCCGAGCTACCGCGCAGCTCGACTGGCACTTCACCCGGGACTCTGTGAAGTTGCTGCTGATGGGCAGTGGAACGAATTTCCAGCAGCCGAATCTGGGCGAAGATCAAGAGGTGGGAAGGAACGCGGATCGTCGCCTGCGCCAGCACACAACAATTCTGACCTGGATGCACGAGTTCTCCCCGCAGACGCTGCTTACGAGTTCCGTGTACGAACGTCTTGGGTCGGACCACGTTGTGCCCACCAGCGATCCCATCACGCCCTATTCTTTTGCGGAGCGGGGCACGTTGACGGTGGGGATGAAGAGCGACTTTTCGCGGCTTTGGCGTAGTCACGTGTTCAAAGCCGGATTTGACCTGCTTCGCCTGCGGGAGTCGGAGAGTTTCTTTTTCGACTCGCGTGGCGATCCGGACGTCTTTCCACCGTTTGCGGGAGGAAAACAGGGCGGCCAGGCCAGCGCGTATGTGCAGGACCACTTCTCCCCGATTCGGAACTTGTGGGTGGATTTAGGAGTGCGTTATGACTACTTCGCACTGGTACGGACGGAGGTTCAAACCAGTCCGAGGGTAGGGCTGGCCTATCACTTTTCCCGAAGCAACACCGTCGTACACGCGGCGTATGACCGCCTCTTTTCGCCGCCACCCCTGGAATACTCGTTGCTTGCAAGCTTCATCGGTCACAATGCGGTTGATCCAACGCAACGTGTAGGAGACGTCCGAGCCTACCGGCAAAACTACTTCGAAGTAGGCCTGGCACAAGAACTGCACCCGCGCGTCAGCCTCGAACTAAACGCATATCTGCACACGGGCCATAACAGTTTCGAAAATCACGAGATCAGCATTTCTCGGATTTTCCTGCCGATCAACTTCCACACAGCGCGATCGACGGGCGCCGAGTTGATCGTAAATATGCGGCACCTGGAGCGGTTGGGAATTACCGGAAGGTTCCAGTACGCCGTGGCAAGGACTTTCTTCTACGGGCCGACGACGGGCGGTTTCACGGGCGATGAGATCCTTGCGCCCGGCGAGCGCATCATGCCGGCATTCGATCAAACTCACACCGGCACGGCCCAGCTTTTCTACCACAATCGCTGGCGCGGGTTCTGGGGCGGCAGTGCATTGCGTTATGGGAGTGGAACGGTGGTGGAACGCGGACCGCGTTTACCACAGCACTTGACCGCCGATCTCGCCAGCGGACTAACGCTCTGGAGCGCAGAACCGCGGCATCTCGATCTCGAATTTGATGTGACCAATGTCTCCGATAGCCGGTACCAGATCGCGAAGGAGAGCGAAGAGATTCCCATCCAGTACGCGCCTTCCCGCACAGTGGGCGGCAGCCTGAAGTTCTATTTCTGATCCACGCGACTACGGTGACGGCAGCAGGGTTCCGGCATTCTTCTTTGCATCAATCTGCTTCAGCCAAGTCTCATGCTCAGCATCGCCCCAGTGATTGATGCCAATGAGGTAACCATCCGGATCGTTGATCATCACGTGTCCGCTTGGCATATATTCCGGATAGCTGATGGCGGGCGCCCTCACACCTTGGGCTAAGAGATAGTCACGAAGGCCCGGAAGGTCATTCGTGTACATCGCCAGCATGATGGATTGGCGCGAGGGATCAACCGGTTCTTCCGCGAGCAGGAACATCAACGCGGCACCCTCGCAGTGCATGCGGGCCCACCCCAAGGAGTTTGCATCGCCCTGGGTATCAATCAAGTCAAAACCGAGCAACTGGTAGAAACGAATCGAACGCCGCACGTCGGCGACGTGCAACATTGGCGTAGACCAACCCGCTTTAGGAGCTGCCGATGTCACAATGGCGGCCTTTGGCCGGCTTTGAAGATTGTCCACGGCCCCGCTTTCATGTCTCGAAGGGCCGGCTCTTGCCACGAGTACTCGGGGTGCTTGTCGAGGAAGGACTTGGCAATGAAATCTTCTCCGCAGGGATGTCCAGCGCGCGCTACCAGCACCATACGGGCGGCAAGACGGCTGTCCGTAGCCTTGCCTTCGACGGCGCCCCCGGGATGATAAGGGTCCCACTCGAACTGGCTGTCACGCGCCGGCATGTATTCGCCGTGTCCGCACAGAGTACGAGCGTTGGGCTGCTCTTTCTTATCGTAGGAATCGTAGTGATCGGAGAGGAATTTCTGGGCCATGTCCACGTCGATCTTGCCTTTTTGTTCGGCGATCAACTGCTCCCATCGCACTCGCCGGGCATTCGGGGACGAAGTCATGTCATGCGCGTCAAACGTAGTCTCTTCCTTGATGACCTTAGGATCGCGCGCGAAATTTGAACTGATGAAGTAACCGTCTTTGGTGCGCCAGAGCGGCGTGTTCTTGAGCCCGAGTTCAAGGTAGGCGATCTCGCCGGTTTTTACGTCGCCAATGATCCAGTCGTTGGCATAGCCGCCATTGTTGCCTTCCTTGATGATCCGCACATAATCGTCGATGGAACTGGCATACTGCAACGCTTTGCGCGAGCGCATGAATTCAGGCTTACCGTCAGGGTCCCATCCTTGGAACTTGGAGATGGTGGTCTCGGCAATCGTCAGCCCGGCTGAGTTGATACCGAAATCGTCGTCGCTGGTAATCACGCCAGGGAATCCGTCCATCAGGATGTGGTTGCCGGATTCGGGAGCTATGTCGAACATGATCGTCCAGCGCGAGCCTTCGATGTAACTGGTCCAATTATTGTGCGCAATGACGATCCGGCCGTCCTTGGTGTATTTTCCGACCGCAATAAAGGCGCTGCAGTTACCCGGCGCGACCAGATTGCGAACTTCGGCCCGTTTTTCTTTTTTGTTCAACCATGGAACGTAGTAATCGGGCAATTCAAGGAATGCATTGAGCGCGGTGACGTCGTACACGTCGAGAGACACTCCATGTGCCTTCAGGCCATCGCTGATTCCCTGCAGCTCCTGCTGGTATTCCTGGTCGATGTGCGGCCACAGCATCTTTTCGGCCGCCTGATGGAAGAAGGCCCAGTCACGCTGGGTGTTGTGCGTGTCTTCGAGCTGGACGGCCTTGAAGGCGTCCTCGATTTCTGGGGCGAGCAGGTAGCCGTGCTGAAATCCGATGTCGTACGGTTTGCCTTCCAGGTGCACGTAAGTCCAGCCATCCTGCGCGAACCGATAGGCCTTTTTGATACGCGGGTCGTTGGGTGAAATGCTTGCTTGGGCCGCGTTGGCCGGAAGCGTGTGGCGCGATAGCGTCACAACCGCGGTTACTGCCAGCAGAAGGAGAAGAATGGGCTTGTTCCACATGGATTGGGAGCCTCGAAGGTGGAGCGGGGATGATGTTAGGAGCTTATGGCTACAGGGTCAACCTTAGCCTGTTCGGGTAGGGGCGACCCACGTTCGTGCTATACGCTCACATCCGGGAACAAACGATAATGACGTTGCCAACCGGCCCAGTAAGTTCCCCTCCGGTCGCAGGGCGCTTTCGTCCGGATCCCCCCGATGTCCCCGACCAGCCCTTATCCATATTCAGGAACTGCGAATGTTCGGTCTCCACAGGCTGTGGAAAGAGAGTCGCGGTCAAGGGATCACCGAGTACGCCGTGATGCTCGCGGTCGTAATCACCCTTATGATCACGATCTTGCAATTAATCGGTTCGCACGCCAATCTCGTGTTCTCCCACGTGGCCAGCACGCTCCACCCGTAATCAGGAAATCGCTTCACCTGCACGATCACACATTCACTATGATGGATCACTATGCTCGACTTCTCGCGTTTTGAGTATCTGACATTTGACTGTTACGGAACCCTGGTGGATTGGGAAGCGGGGCTTCTCGGAGCGTTGCGACCGATCCTCGAAGCACATGGAAAGAGCATCGCGGATGCTCGAGTGCTGGAACTCTACGGGGAACTGGAAGCCGAGTTGGAGGAAGGATCGTTCATTCCATATCGCGAGGTATTGCGGTCAGTCGTGCGCAGGCTTGGCAAGAAGCTGGGCTTCACTCCGAGCCTGATGGAGGAGGATTCACTGCCGACCTCTATGGCCAACTGGCGACCATGGCCGGACACCGTGGCCGCGTTGAAGGAATTGAAGACACGATACAAGCTGGCCATCATCTCCAATGTCGATGACGACCTGTTTGCTCCAACCTCTCGCCACCTCAAGGTCAAATTTGACGAGGTGATCACGGCAGGCCAGGCACGCTGCTACAAACCAGGGCCGGCAATTTTCAAGATGGCTCTCGAGAGATTAGGTTTGCCGCCGGCGAATGTGCTGCACGTTGGGCAGAGCATCTATCATGACGTACTCCCGGCCCAGTCTTTGGGTATGAGCACGGTTTGGGTCAACCGGCCGTCAGCGCGCAAGAACGTTGGGGCCGTAATTACCGCGAAGGGTAAGCCGGATTTCGAAGTTCCAGGACTGGCGGAACTGGCGGGATTCGCATTGCAGGCAGCTTAACCACAGAGGCGCAGCGAGAGAGCGGTTCGAGCGCCACATCCGCCGTGGTTTGCCGGTTAAGCGCTGATTGGCACACTTACGATCTTCTTCTGGATCGCGTAAGTCACCAGCTGGGCCTTGTTGTGAATGTCCAGCTTCCGCATCAGATTGAACTTGTGAGCCTCGATGGTTTTAGCGCTCAGGCCGAGAAGGTCGGCGACTTTCCTCACCGAGTTTCCTTCCGCCAGCAGCTTCATGACTTCACGTTCCCGCGGAGTCAGCATAGAGACCGACTGCTTGGTGGTCTCGCGCGAATTGGAACGAAGCTCCTCGACGACCCTGGCGAGAACGCGAGTGCTGAAGTAATTGCCCCCGTGATAAACCTCGCGGACAGCGCCGAAGAGTTGGGGGACAGGGGTGTCCTTCAGGACGTAACCGGAAGCTCCCGCCTTGAAGCACTGCACCATGTAATCCTCGTCTTCGTACATGGTCAGGAAAATAACCTTGGTCGCAGGTAACTCGCGCTTGATCGTCTTGACAGCATCAAAGGAGGACATACCGGACATACCGATATCCATCAGGACTATGTCAGGGCGGAGAGCACGTGCCTTGTCTAAGGCATCCATCGCATCTCCCGCCTCTGCGACAACTTCAAAATCCGCTTCGCCTTCGAGGAGCCGAGTCACCCCTTGCCGCAACAAGATATGATCATCCACAACGAGACAACGGACCTTATTCATTCCTCACCTACGATTATTGGTATAGCGGCCAGAGGACTTCGGAAGTGGCACAACAAGCTAACCGGGCTGGTGTGACGGACTTCAGTGTCTTTGCGTATTCTACTGGTTTCCCCCTACGAAGGCTACCCGAAAACCCTGATCCGGAGCTGAATCTATGTGTCCTTCAGCAAACGTTTCTGCACATCAGCGCGAGTTCCCGGACGCGAAACGTTCGACTGTTACAATTCCAATTTCGGTATGTTGCGCTACTTCACGACAGGCGAGTCCCACGGCGAAGCATTGATCGGTGTGCTGTCCGGACTACCTGCGGGATTAAGAATCAACCAGACATTTGTTGACCACGAACTCTGGCGCCGTCAGCAGGGATATGGTCGTGGCGGGCGCATGAAGATCGAGCGCGACACCGCCCACATCCTCTCGGGAGTGCGGCACGGAATCACGATCGGGTCGCCGATATCGCTGTTGATCGAGAACAAAGATTGGAAGAACTGGGAAGAATCTTTGCCGGTGGCAGAGGGCGATCCCGCCAAACACAAGCGGGTCGGTTCACCCAGGCCGGGGCACGCCGATTTGGCAGGCGCTATCAAGTACAACTTCCCTGAGGCGCGCTACATTCTTGAACGTGCATCGGCGCGCGAGTCGACAGCGCGCGTCGCGGTTGGAGCATTGGCGAAATTGTTCCTTCGTGAGCTGGGAATCGAAGTCCTCAGCCACGTGATTGGAGTCGGCGCAGTGACGATGGGCGAAGCTGAGGTCCCATGGGAGGCCATTCGGGCAGTCACCGAGCGCCAGGAGATCGTGTTGAGTTGTGCGGATGCCGATACCGAACAGCGCATGAAAGAAGAAGTCGACAAGGTACTCAGAACGGGTGACTCGGTTGGCGGCGTATTCGAAGTGGTGGCTCACGGAGTTCCGCCCGGGCTCGGCACTTACTCACAGTGGGATGAGCGGCTAGATGGACTTCTTGCCGGTGCCGTTATGTCACTCCAGGCGGTGAAAGCGGTTGAGATTGGGATCGGGGTGACGGCAGCGTCTTCTCCCGGATCCGCTGTGCATGATGAGATAGGGTACGGCGCTAAGGAAGGTTTCACCGGATTCACGCGAGGCCGGAACAACGCTGGCGGCGTGGAAGGCGGAATTTCCAATGGACAGGACATTCGGGTCCGCGGTTATCTGAAGCCGATATCTACGTTGAGACGACCGTTACAGTCCGTGGACTTCGCAACCCGGGAGCCGGTCAAAGCTGCGTATGAGCGATCCGACGTGTGCGTCGTGCCGGCAGCGGGCGTGGGGGCCGAATCCATGGTCGCGCTGACGCTCGCGCGCTGTGCCCTGGAGAAGTTCGGCGGCGACTCCATAGGCGAAACGCGCCGCAATTTTGAAGGCTACTGCCAGCAGATAAAGAACTATTGATGATTTATTCAATTGTTAAGTATGGGGACCCAGTTCTTGAAAAGCCAGCGGCTCCGGTAACCGTATTTGGTGACGAGTTGAAAAAACTCGTCGAGGACATGTTCGAATCGATGTACGCGGCGCACGGGGTCGGACTTGCCGCGCCCCAGATCGGCATCTCGAAACGGCTAGCGGTCATCGATGTGACCTTCAAGGAAGATCCGAAAGCGAAGCTGGTTCTCGCGAATCCGGAGATCATTCACACCGAAGGCAAGCACAGTCAGAATGAAGGGTGCCTGAGTATTCCGGAATTTCGCGAACCGGTTACACGACCTGCGAAAGTGACGGTGCGGGCGCAAGATGTAAATGGGAAGTGGTACGAGAAGACCGGCGAAGACCTGCTAGCCCGCGCATTCATGCACGAGACCGATCATTTGAATGGCAAGCTTTACATCAGCCATTTAAGCGCATTGAAGCGTGACCTGATGAAACGCAAGATCCGCAAGCTGATGAAAGCCGGCCAGTGGTAAAAGCGCAGTCCGCCCGGTAACAATCGAACCCAGAAGCTATAAACCAAATGAACCTGGTTTTCTGCGGCACCCCCCAGTTCGCGGTACCAACGCTTCAAAAGATCATCGAAGCGGGCCACGATGTGCGGCTGGTTGTCACGCAGACCGACAAACCGAGTGGCCGGGGACTGGAAATGGCCGTCTCGCCCGTGAAGCGAACAGCTCGCGAGTTCGCTTTAGAAATCGCCCAACCCGACAAAATCAAAAACAACGAGGAATTCCGCAGGCAACTTGAGTCGCTGAAACCGGACGCAATCATCGTTGTCGGCTATGGGCGAATCATTCCGCAGTGGATGATCGACCTGCCCCCGCTGGGGAATATCAATCTGCACGCTTCACTGCTTCCGAAGTACCGGGGAGCCGCCCCGATCCAGTGGGCTGTGGCGTCGGGAGACGCAGTAACGGGCGTGACCACGATGCGTATCGATGCGGGCCTGGACACGGGCGACATACTGCAGCAAAGGGAAGAGCGCATCGAGTTCGATGACACAGCAGAGACGCTGGCGCCGAGGCTAGCGAAGACTGGCGCTGAACTGATGGTTGAGACGCTGGTTGGACTGGAACGCGGGACGATTCAGGCGATCCCACAGGACCATGGCCACGCCACATTAGCGCCTATTCTCACGAAAGAAGATGGGCTGGTAAATTTCCAGCGCAGTGCGGCAGAGGTTTACAACCGGCTGCGTGGGTTTCAGCCATGGCCGGGTGCGTACACCATCTTCCGGGGCAAACAGTTCCAGATACGAGCGGCCAAGCCGCTCAAACCGGGACCGAGCATCGAGCCGGGCGAATTGCTCGCCAGCGGAAACCGACTGCTTGTCGGCTGCGGAGATAACACCGGACTCGAGCTGCTGGAAATTCAGCTCGAAGGGAAGAAGCGCATGCCCGCTGCGGACTTTATCCGAGGTTATCGATTGATTGCCGGCGAGCGACTG
The DNA here is from genome assembly GCA_051984555.1 of Terriglobales bacterium. GTDB lineage: Bacteria > Acidobacteriota > Terriglobia > Terriglobales > Acidobacteriaceae > Gp1-AA122. Next base: position 18,512 of record JBPYEW010000171.1, read on the forward strand.
GGATCGTGAACCCTGAGACGGCAAAACCGGGCATCTCCCCTGCCCGAGCGGTCGCGTTCGAAATCCTGCTGCGCGTTGACCGGCATGGTGCCTATGCGTCAGAACTCCTGCACGGTGCGCAGGCTTCGGGCTTGGCGTCCGCAGACCATAGGCTGGCCACCGAACTCGTCATGGGGGTTCTGCGCTGGCGAGCCAGTCTTGATCACACCATCGCTGAATTCTCATCGACAGGTATCGAGAGACTGGATTTAGAAGTCCTGACGGCGCTTCGACTGGCCGCGTATCAAATTCATTTTCTAGAAAGAGTCCCGGCCCGCGCTGCCATCCACGAGAGCGTTGAGTTGGTGAAACGGGCGAGGAAACGATCGGCAGCCGGATTCGTGAATGCGATACTTCGAAAGATCGCCGCTGCGCCGCGATTGCCGACATTCGCCCCTGACACTCCCGCTCAGGATGCGAGAACTCTTGCACAGATCGCCTCCCACCCGCTGTGGATGGTGCAGCGCTGGATCGAAGCTTATGGGAGTTCAGTAGCCCAGGAAATATGCGCCTTCGACCAGGCGAGGCCGCACACAATCATCCATCTTCGGGACAGCGGCGACGAAAAAGCACTGCTGGAAGAAGATATTCGACTCGGGCCCGGGAAACTCCTGCGTTCCGCGCGCGTGGTAGTCGCGGGAGACGTAACCCGAACCCACTTGTTCCGCGCCGGCAAGATCCTGATCCAGGACGAGGCTTCGCAGCTAGTCGGGTTCCTGATTGGGCGGGGCAAGAGACTTCTGGACTGCTGTGCGGCTCCGGGCGGCAAAACCTCTATTTTGGCGGAGAACAATCCGGGGGCTGAAATTGTCGCGCTGGAGTTGCATTCGCACCGGGCGCGGTTACTGCGAAAACTGGTGAGTGCTTCCAACGTGAAGGTAGTGACCGGAGATGCGCGGGCGCTTCCGGTAGGAGGGGAGTTCGACCAAATTTTGGCTGACGTTCCGTGTTCCGGAACCGGAACCCTGGCGCGGAATCCGGATATCAAGTGGCGTCTAAAACCGGAGGACCTTGCCGATTTGCAGAGTCGCCAGCTTGCCATCGCCCTCGCTGCCAGTCAGGCGCTGGCTCCTGGCGGGCGGTTGCTTTATTCGACCTGCTCGCTGGAAAGCGAGGAGAACTCCTGCGTCATTGAGAAAGTATTGAGCGCGGATTCCAGTCTCGAACTAGTCGAGATGCGTCCGGAACTTGAGCGATTGCAAGGTGAGGGAGAGTTGGTGGCGAGCAATGCGCAATCCCTGCTCGATGGACCTTTCCTAAGAACAATTCCTGGAGTCCACCAGTGTGACGGCTTTTTTGCAGCGATTCTGAAGAAGCTCTGATCCCGTGAACGACGCGGGAACTCGGCGGGTGCTACTTGCTGACCTCGAAGCTGACGGCAGCTCCCGCGATGATCTTTTGTCCGGCCGGCGGACTCTGGGAGAGAACCAAACTTTCTGCCTGCGGAACCGGCGACACATTGGATTGCGGTGTGTTCCCGGGCAAGGAGGGCTCGGAGCCAGCCTTCTGCGGTTGTTCCGGGTTTTCCAGCGTCAGGCTTACCGCTCCCACCCGCATGCCAGCAGCTTGAGCGAGCTTTGTGGCATTCGCCAGAGGCTGGCCCACGAAGTTCGGCATTACAAATTCGCTGGGACCGGGAGCGGCACCAATCAGCAAGCTGATACGCGGCGCCGAGACTCCGCTGGCGTTGGGGGGAGGACTTTGCGCGAACACCTGGTCGGGAGTACCGCCTATGAAGGCCAGCTTCGCGGTCGAGCCGAGATCCAGGCCTCGACGCTGAATGGTGATCTGCGCCGCGCGCGTCGTCTCGCCTCGTACGTCCGGAATAGCCACGCGCTGCGGGCCCAAACTCTCCGCAACCCGAATCTGCCAGCCACGACGTACTTTCGTAGCGGCATCCGGAACCTGGGTCATGATTTTGCCCTCAGGAACGCTGGAACTGTAGTAGCGGCGCTCCACCAACACCTGAAGCCCAGTCGAAGAGACGCTCCGATCGGCTTCGAGCGGCGTCAATCCAACCAGCTTTGGGACGGTCACTTCCCGTCCGTGAATGGCAAACCGCATGGCCGTCACGGCTGAGATGAGCGCCACCATCAACAGGACGAGACACAAGAGTATGAAGCGGATCGTCGATCTCATCAGTGCGTCTCGTCGGCTGGGGGCGCCGCATCCGGAGTGTCGAGCCGTTGAGCGACAGCGATGGCCTTGACGTGGGTCGGAATCTGGAACACACCAGGATCGCGAGCGGCCAGCGCAGCTTTCATGAAGTCCATCCAGATAGGCAGAGCCGCCCGTGCCCCAGTCTCTTTGGGACCAAGCGATTTCTTCTCGTCGAAGCCGATCCATACGCCGCAGGTTGTTGCGGGGGAAAAGCCGACGAACCATGCGTCCGTGAAGTCATTCGTCGTTCCCGTTTTCCCGGCCAGCGGTGCTTTGAGACTCGCGGCTGCGAGCGCGGTACCGTGCAACACCACTTCGTGCAACATGGAGACCATGGTACGCGCTGTGTTTACCCCGATGACGTCTTTCACTTCGGGGTAATCCTCTTCAAGTACCCGGCCTTCGTAGTCGGTCACCTTCGTGATATAGCGCGGGACAATGCGCACCCCGTCGTTGGGAAAGACGCTGTACGCGGAAGCTTGCTCCATCAAGGTAATCTCTGCCGACCCGAGCGCCACGGGAAGGTACGGTGGCATGTTGGAGGTGATGCCAAAGCGATGGGCGTAGTCGATCACCGTCCGGATACCAAGATGATCGGCGATCTTCAGCGCGGGAATGTTCCTGGACATCATCAGAGCTCGGCGAAGGGTGATCGTGCCTTCGAACTTCTCGTCGTAGTTGTGTGGAACATACGGGCCGGAAGCGGTTTGGAACATTACGGGAGCGTCGAGAATCGTATCGTCTGGCGATTCGCCCTGGTCGATGGCCGCGGTGTACACGTACGGCTTGAACGACGATCCCACCTGACGCATGGCCTGGGTTGCGCGATTGAACTTGGAATCTTCAAAATCACGCCCGCCGACCATGGCCTTGATCTCGCCCGTCGCATTATCAATCGCGACTAAAGCAGCTTGCGTCCCAGCATCCTGCTCAAGGCTGACCTTCGCCTTGCCGTCGGAGCTGAGTGACAGGATTTTCACATAAACGATGTCGCCGACCGCGAGAATGTCGCTGATCTTCTGCTTGGTCCAGCCCGCATCAGCCTGTGCCAGCGTTGCGGTGTAACGGCCAAATCGCACTGTAGCGGAACCCGCTGCAAGCGACGTGACCAACGCATGCATATACCCGTTTACTTCCGGATCGTTGTCCCAGTCAGGGTGCTCATACTTATCGATCGGAACTCCCATGGCGATCGAGTTGGGCAGGTGGCTTTTCCAGCCGTGACGCCGCTCGTAGGCGTCGAGCCCATCGAGTACCGCGTGGTTGGCGGCTTTCTGTAAATCCATGTCGAGCGATGTGTAAACGCGCAGGCCCCCCTCGTGTACCTGGTCGGTGCCGTATTTGTTCTCGAGGTATCGGCGAATGTCTTCGACGAAGTACGGTGCCAGGGTATTGGGATCCTTGGCGACGTTCAGTTGGATCGGCTTAGCCTTTGCGGCGGACGCCTGCGCCGCAGTGATCTTGCCATCTTCCAGCATGGAATTGATGACCAGATTCCGCCGGCGAAGCGCACGCTCGGGGTGACTAATGGGCGAGTAGTATCCGGGAGCCTTGGGCAGACCCGCCAAAACCGCCGCCTCGTCCAGGGTCAACTGCCGGGCTGGTTTGCTGAAGTAGTACTCCGAAGCGGCCTCGTAACCGTAATTCCCGTGCCCAAGGAAAATCTGATTCGCATAGAGAGTGAAGATTTGTTCCTTGGTGAAACGGCGTTCAATCTGGATCGCGAGCAACGTTTCCTGCACTTTGCGGTGCATGGAACGATCGGGAGACAGAAAAAGATTCCGCGCCAACTGCATCGTCAGGGTAGAAGCGCCTTGGACCTTTCCCCCGGACTGGATATCACGGTAGGCTGCGCCCGCGATCCGCCAGACGTTGATTCCCCAATGGCGATAGAAATCCTTGTCTTCAATGGAAATCAGGGCGTCGCGAAGCACCTGGGGATAGTCGTTGTAGGCGGCGACCACACGGCGTTGCAAAGCGAATGTCCCGATCACACGGTTGTGATCGTCGTAAAGTTCCGTGGTCGAGCTGGGCCGGTAATGTTCGAGTTCCTCTACCTGCGGCAAGTCGGTGGAGTAAACGAGCAGTAGCCCGATCGACGCACCCACCAGAGCCGAAAGGAGTACGAGCAGGCCAAACAAAACGCGGCCGACATACTTCTTCCCCGCGATCTCAACCGCGGGGAGCTCTTCATAGATGTACTTCATGGGCGGTGCATCTAGGATAGCAGCGTTGAAACACGGCCGTTAGTGACTAGTGTGCAGGTGTCGCCGGATTGGGTCCGGGGCGATACAGCTTCAGGTAAGGCAAAAAAAATCGCGCGTCCGACGACGCGCGACTGTCTCGATCCGATGTTGCGACTAGCTCTTTGTGTCCCGGTTCTTCAGGACTTGAATAGCCTTCTGGAGTTGATCGTCCTGTTGGGGCTGCTGCTTCTTGACCTCGTCGGAGGGCTGAGCGTTCTCGTCCTCGTCAGGAACCTGGGCATCATCGTTGTTATCGGCGACCAGGATGTTCGGAGTCACCGCGCTGTCCTGGATGGCCTTGCCGCTTGGCGTGTAGTACTTGGCAATCGACAACATGAGCGCCGAGCCATCCGGCATCTCGATCAGCTTTTGAATTGAGCCGTCGCCGAAAGTCTTATCTCCAACAACATCGCCACGAGCGTTTTCCAGAACGGCGGACGCGACAATCTCGGCTGGTCCGGCGGTTCCGCGGTTTACCAGAACGACGAGAGGCAGCGTCGTGATGGCCTTCTGCGGATCAGCGTTGAAGGCCTCCCTTGGATACTTCTGACCTTGCAGGTAAGTAATGGTCCCGTGATTCAGGAACAGATTTGCAACCGCAACGCCTTCGGACTCCTCGCCGTCGCCGGTATTACGCAAATCCAGAATGAGCTTTTTCGCCCCCTGTTTCTGGAGGGCTTTGACCTTGGTCGCAACCTCTTGGGCCTTCCCCTTTGTCAGGGCGTCGACTTTGACGTAGCCGATCCCGTCTTCCATCATCTTGTCAGTCGTCGGCGGAATACTGACGATATCGCGGGTGATGACAATCTTTTGAGGTTCCGCACGGCGCGGCCGGACTACGGAGACGGAGACGTTCGAGCCAGGCTGGCCGGCGAGCATGTTGCGGATCTCCGCGATGGACATGTCCCGCGTGCTCTTACCTTCGATCGCCTCGAAAATGTCGGTTCCCTCAATGCCCGCTTTGTCAGCTGGACCACCCGGGATAACGGCAACAACATCTGCATAACCGAATCGCTTGGAAACGGCGGCTCCGATGTCCCCTTTGGCCTCTGTCTTGTGCTGCTTGTATTCCTTGTATTGGGCCGGATCCAGGTAGCTGGAGTTGGCGTCGAGCGACTCTAGCAGCCCGTGCAGGGCACCGTCGGTGACCTTAGGAATATTCGGCTCTTCCACATATTCGCTGCGAACGCGCGAAAGCACCTCGCTGTAAACCTCCAACTGGCGATAAGCGCCGTCGTTGGTGTTGGAGGCGTGGACGCCGGGAATGCCGGTCAGGCCGAGCCCCATAAAGATCACGACTGCCAGCGAGGTAGATAAAACTACAGCTTTAGTTGTTTTCGACATCGGATTCCGGTTCTCTAAGGTAGGTCAA
>JBPYEW010000172.1:0-10345 GCA_051984555.1 Terriglobales bacterium
TCGGATTGCGATCAGGATGGTACGTCAGCGCCAGCTTGCGGTACGCACTCTTGATCTCTACATCCGTCGCCGTGCGGCTGACCCCCAACACTTCGTAATAATCGCGTTTTACGTTACTGGTCAGAATGATTGCCTCTACTCTCTTTTAAATACACTTCCAAGCCTCAGGCTTGGGATCGCTCACCCAAGTCTCGATACTTGAAACTAGCTCTTGGAATTCCTCGCTACCCGAACCATCGACGGCCGCAGCAAGCGGTCTTTCAGCTTGTAGCCACGCTGCAATTCTTCCAGCACATGCTGGTCTTTCTCCTCGTCCGTATCCACCATCTCAATCGCCTGGTGCAGATGCGGATCGAATGGCTCCCCTTTCGCCGGAATCGGACGAACTCCCAATTTGACCAACGCATCGTGCAGCTGTTTATTGATCAATTCAATGCCGGAGCGAAACTCTGCCGCTTGCGGATTCGACGTTGCCAGCGCGCGGTCGAAGCTGTCGAGGATCGGCAATATCGCCTTGATCGCATCCGTTACCGCGTAGTCGCGATTCTCTTGTTGTTCGCGTGCCGCTCGCTTTCGAGCATTTTCAAATTCCGCTTGCAAACGCGCCAGCCGATCAATCAGTGTGTCCCGTTCTGCCCTGAGCTTATCCAGTTCCGCGCTGCCCGGCGCCGCGGGCGCAACCTCCACATCCGCCTTCTGCTCGCTAGTGTCCTCCGACGCGGGCAGTTCATGCTCTAAGTCAAGTCCTCTCGTTCCCACTTCCGTTTTTCCGTTCCCTTTCGCCATGTCTCCTACTCACCAGATTCATTAAGGATTTTGTCGAATAAACGCGCGATATACGAAACCGCCGTCATCGTGTGCTGGTAATCGATGCGCGTCGGGCCTATGACCGCTAACGATCCCCTGACCTCTTCGCCCACACGCGCGGGCGCCCCAATCAAGACAAAATTGCGCATCGACGGCAACGCTTCGTCCAGACCGATCACCACGCGAACCGCTTCCTGCTTCGTATCGAGATATGCGCTCAACAGCTCGACAATCTTTTGCTTTTCTTCCAGCGTCTTCAGCAACTCTTGCAGGCGCTGCCGGTCCTGCTCGTTCGTGACCAGGTTGGCCGCGCCTTCCACAAACACCGTTTGCGATGGCCCCTCGGCCGTCAACGCTCCTTGCGCATAAAGCTGTTTGATGGAATTCATCAGCCGGTCGTATTCGCTCCGCTCCTGCTCAATGCGGCGCGCAATCTCAACCCGCATATCGTCCATCGTCCATCCGCGAAAGTTATCGTTGATGTAGCGCGCCGCCAGGTCCAGGTCCGCCTGCGAAATATCGAGGCGCAACACGCGGTCGCGCACTAATCCCGACTTCGTGATCACTACCGCCAGCACTTTTTGATCGCCGAGACGTGAAAAGTACACGTGCTCCAGCGCATTCCTAGGCCCCGTCGTCGCCACCGCCACTCCGACACCGCGCGAGATCAACGACAACACGTGCGACGTCCGTTCCATAAATTCCTGCACATCGGTGACGCCGTGAAACGCCGTGTCGATAATGCTCTCGTTCTCGTGCGAAAGGCTTGCTTTCCCCGTCAACTGCTCCACGTAATAGCGATAGGCTTCCGCGGTCGGAACCCGTCCCGCCGACGTATGCGGTTGTTCCAGGAACCCTGCATCGGCAAGATCTGCCATCACATTCCGGATGCTGGCCGGACTCAGCCCCTCGCGGTTCGACCGCGACAGAGTTCTCGATCCGACCGGCTCCCCCGAAGAAATATAGGTCTCCACGATCGCCGTCAGGATGTCTCGTTCACGTTCTCCGATTTGGGGTGACATATATTAGTGGCGCCTTATCAACCTTGCCCGCACTTGTTAAGCCCTAAGTACCTTTAGATGCAGATGCTTAGGCCTTGGACGCAGCCTCTACTTGCGATTCTAGGAACGCTCGGGTCCCCTGTCAAGATTAGCACTCTTAACTGCTGAGTGCTCATTGACTTGTCTGGACCTCCACGATTCCGGCATGTAGCGCCGCCGACTTCCCCCGCGTATGCTCTATCGTTCAAACCACTTAATAATGATGACCCACTAAAGATGCCCGACAAACCCCACATTGCAGTGATCGGAGCCGGAGCCTTCGGAAGTTGGACTGCCCTCTCCCTTCTCCGCCGCGGAGCCCGTGTCACCTTGTTCGACGCCTGGGGCCCCGGAAATTCCCGCGCATCTTCCGGAGGAGAGACTCGCATCATTCGTGGAGGCTATGGCCCCAACCAGCCTTATACAAAAATGACGGCTCGCTCTTTTGAGCTTTGGCGCGAGTACGAAAAGCAGTCGAACCAGAAGTTTTTGTTTCGCACTGGCGTTTTGTGGATGGCCGGTTCCGACGACGCATATGAACGCGGCTCGGTGCCGGAACTTCGTGCGGCTGGTATCCCTTTCGAAGAACTCACTCCGGGGGAACTGCAGCGCCGCTGGCCTCAAATCAATTTTGATGGAGTGCCCTGGGCGCTCTATGAACCCGATAGCGGTTATCTTCTCGCCCGCCACTCCTGCCAAGCCGTCGTCAACACCTTCGTCGCCGAAGGCGGCAACTACCGGCAATCCGCCGTCTGCAATGAAAATCTGGAAGAATTCTGCCGAAGCCTTCTGCTCTCCGACGGCTCGCAGTTCGCTGCCGACCAGTATGTCTTCGCTTGCGGTCCCTGGTTGCCCAACCTCTTCCCGGTCACCGTCGCTCCTTACTTCCTGGTTTCCCGCCAAGAGATATTCTTCTTCGGACCACCGCAAGGCAATCGCGCTTTCGATGACGACCGTCTGCCCGTGTGGGCCGATCATCGTGAGCATTTCTTTTACGGAATCCCCGGCAATCTGGGACGCGGCTTCAAGATCGCCGACGACACTCGCGGCCCGGCCTTCGATCCCACCCACTGCGAGCGCCTGGTTACCCCCGAATCGCTAAAGCATGTTCGAGAATATGTCGCCTTCCGCTTCCCTGGACTTCGCGATGCACCCCTGATTGAAACCCGCGTTTGCCAATACGAAAACACAACCGATCAGCACTTCATCATGGATCGCCATCCGGCTTCCAATAACGTCTGGATCGTCGGCGGCGGCTCAGGACACGGGTTCAAACACGGTCCCGCTGTTGGAGAAACAGTTTGTAAGCTATTGATGGAGGGTGGCGAGCCGAATCGCTGCTTCCGCCTTGCACGATTCGCCGCCGCGAAGGCGCTTTAATGACCAAAGAATGCTCATTCCGAGCGCAGTGAAATCCTTAAAAAAATTGTCATTCCGAGCGTAGCGAGGAATTTGCTTTTCCTCCCAGCGCGAGGAATCCCCAAAAAGAATTGTCATTCCTAAAAAGATTGTCAGTCCTAAAAAAGATTGTCATTCCGAGCGTAGCGAGGAATCTGCTTTTCCTCCGAGCGCAGCGAGAAATCTGCTTCTCGCAACTTACAACACCGTAACCAACCTACTGGATGGAAATCACGCTGTCTGGCGCTGCCGACTTGATCTCTTTCACTCGCGCTTCTACGTTCCGCGCGAATGCATACAACGATTTCGCATGAGGCGAACTCTCGCCTTCCAGTACCGCCGGTTTCCCCGTGTCTCCCGCCTTGCGGATATCCGGATCGAGTTCCACGTTTCCAAGAAACGCGATCTCGAACTGCTTCGCCGTGCGCTCGCCCCCGCCCTTCGAGAACACATCGATCTCATGCTGGCAATGTGGACAAACAAAGTAACTCATGTTCTCCACAAGTCCCACGATGTCGACCTTCACTTGCCGGAACATTTCAATCGCTTTTCGCGCGTCCTGCAGCGCCACGTCCGAGGGAGTCGAAACCACGATGGCACCCGTCAGCGGTACAGTTTGCACCAGCGACAAGGCGACATCTCCGGTTCCCGGAGGAAGATCAATCACCAGGTAGTCAAGCTGTCCCCATTCCACCGACCCCAGAAACTGCCGGATGATGGAATGCAACATCGGACCACGCCAGATCAGCGGCTTGTCCCCCGGATTCAAAAAGCCGACCGAGATTACCTTCAACCCGTGTATCTCCAGCGGCTCGATTCGATTCTCCGCTAACACTCGCGGCGCCGCGCTTGTACCTAGCATCAGCGGCACGTTCGGCCCGTACACGTCTGCATCCAGCAAACCTACCTTGTGTCCCATCTTCGAGAGCGCAAGCGCAAGGTTCACCGACAGCGTGGTTTTGCCCACGCCCCCTTTGCCGGACCCGACCGCCACAATGCTGCTGACTCCAGGTAGAGGTTGCGGGCTGGGCATCTGTTGGCCGGGAGCATGCGTGTGACTCAAGGGATCACCTTCCAGAGTGGGTCAGAGGTTACAACCGAACCTTTAATTATACAGACCGTCACACTGGCTTGTGACCAGCATCCCTGGCCGTTTCGGCTGGAACTCGACCAACGGAAGTGACACAATTGACGTTACAGGGGTGCGGTATGAAGAACCGAATTGCTGGATGGGCGCTTGCCGGATTTCTCGTCGCTGGCTCCTGGGCCATCTTCGCCCTTTTAACCGGGCCATTCCTCCTGAGCAGCGAGCCCATTCTCTGGAACTTGGCACAGATCACTTGCCCAATCGTCGCTCTCGGCACCTACCTGCACTTCGGCGTAAAACTTTATTGGGTGCTCGCTTCGAACGCCGCCGTCTATGCGCTCATCGGCTGGTTCGTCGAGAGTCTCCGCCGGCATTCTGCGCGTCGCGTAAGCTTCACAAATAGCTAGAGACGCGGCTGCCCGCGTCTCTGTTGAATCGCTAAATGGGATTTTGACTCTACCCGCCTGCCTTCGCTTCGAACGTTGCCGAATCGTCGTCGATGACCACCTTGCCTTTGAACATCCTGTACACGAATAGGAAATAAGTCAGCGCCAATGCCAGTCCCAGCACCCACCACGTAATTCCTACTGTCAATCCATGATGTCCCGCCGCCGTGTTGTAAATCGTCAGGGAATACTCTGGACCTGTCGATGCCGGCAGCACCGTCGGATACAGCCCAAATGCCGCCCCCACCAACATGCCCGTGATGTACAACGCCGACGCGGTGAACGCCACTTTATCTTTCATCTTCGGCGCCGCCCAGATCATCACTGCCAGCGAGCCGAACACGACTACCGGCACCAGTAACCCGATCGGATGTTGCTGGTAGTTGTCCATGATCGTCGGATGAATGAAATAGGTCGCGATCAGGCTGCAAATCGTGAGGAAGAACAATACCGGCCATGCCATGACCGCCAGCCCGCGCGCCCTCAGGCAAACGCCGCCCGACGTCTTCACCGCAACATACATGGAGCCGTGGAACAGCAGCGCCACAAACGCCACCAGCCCCGCAAGCACCGTGTACCAGTCGAGAATCCCCGGATGCGGCCCCAGATGCCAGCTTGTCCACAGCGGTTCGAAGAAGAACCCGTCCGGACCCAGCGGCACGCCGCGAATCACATTGCCCAGTGCTGCGCCGAAGAAGATCGCCAGCAGGATGCTCGCGAACGAGAACACAACGTCGAAGAACCCCTTCCACACTGGGGTCGCTATGAGCGCACGGAATTCAATGCCGATGGCCCGCAGCATCAACAGCCACAGCACCATCATGAGTGGCAGGTAAAATCCGCTGAAGCTCGACGCATACAACTGTGGAAACGCAAAATAAAGAGTTCCACCGGCAGCCAGCAGCCAGACTTCATTCCCGTCCCACACAGGCCCGATCGCTCGCAGCACCGCTCTCCGCTCCACGTCGGTCTTCGCTGCCACCAGGTAGATGATTCCTGCGCCAATATCAAATCCATCTAGCACGACATACGCCGCCAGCATGACTGCAACGATAATGAACCAAAGTGTTTCCATAAGACCTCAATGCCCAACTTCCGGTGACGCCACTGGACCCAGTTCGATCTCGCGCCGCACTAAAAATAAGAAAAGAATTCCCAGAACCGTATACATTCCCATGAAGCCCAGCAGTGTGAACCACCCATTCCCGGCCGAGACAGTTTTGGAATACCCATCGATCGTGCGGAGCAGTCCATAAACCAGCCACGGCTGTCGCCCGATCTCCGCCGTAATCCACCCCGCGGTATTTGCGATGTACGGAAATGGCAGGCTCAACAGCAGGATCCAGAGCATCCACCGTGCTTCAAACAATTTTCCGGCCCACAACAATACCGCCGCCAGCAGCGAGATGGCGATGAAAATCGTTCCCAGCCCCACCATGATGTGATACGAGTAATAGAGCAGCGGAATATTCGACGGCCAGTTCTCCTGCGGTATCTGGTCCAGTCCCATGACGTGCGCTTCCCACCGCTTATACGTCAGAAAACTCAGCATCCTGGGTACGACAACGGGATTGTCGATCTGTTTCCTTTCCACATCTGGCTGACCAATGAGCACCAGCGGCGCACCCGGTTGACCGGTAAACAACGCCTCCATCCCCGCTAATGTCGCCGGTTGATGGTCAGCGATCAGTTTGCCCTGCCGATCTCCCGTGGGAAACAACTGCAGAATCGTGAAGATCAGGGCCGCCATCACGCCCGTCTTGACGAAAATCCGTCCATGCTCAACGTGCTGCTTGGCCAACAGGTAAAACGCGCCAATCGATACCATCACGAACGCGCCGGTGATCGCCGCGCCGCACATATTGTGCGCATACTGCCACCACGCCCACGGATTCAGCACCAACTGCCAGAAGCTGGCCAGTTCGAAAGAACCGTCCGGCAATCGGTTGTAGCCCACCGGGTGCTGCATCCATGCGTCGGTTGCCACGATAAAGAATCCTGACATCCACGATCCTACAAACACGGCTACTGCGGACCACCAATGCTGTTTCGGAGTGAGTCGCTTCTCCCCGTACAGGAACAGTCCCAGGAACGCCGACTCCAGGAAGAATGCGAACATCCCCTCCATCGCCAGGGTTTGCCCAATCACGCCTCCGGCAAACTTCGAAAAATGTGACCAGTTGGTCCCGAACTGAAATTCCATCGGGATGCCCGTGATCACTCCCAATACGAAGTTGATCCCGAAAATTCGCGCCCAGAATCGCGCTGCCTGGTTGTACGTCTCGTCGTTCTTCCGCAACGCCACTGTCTTCAGATACACGATCAGCGGCGCAAGCCCCATGGTTAGCTGCGGAAATAAGTAATGGAAAGTTACGGTAAAGGCAAAATGCAGGCGGTGAATGATCAGTGCGCTATCCATGAATCCCATGCTCCATGCCACTGCATTATTTCTGGTTGCGTGGACAATGCGATGTGACGTGCGTCACAAAACGTTCTTGGAACATGCTTCTGGACGGCCCTTCCGCGTCAAAGCGGCGATCGAGTGGGCCACGCGCGGCGGCAATTCACGCTTTGCCCTATGTCCAGGAAGTATCAGGAGAGTACGTTGCGTCGCCGCCGTTCCACTTCCGCGCGTCGGATATCGCGTCGTCGTCCGGCATCGTCATATCGCCGCCGCTGATCGTCGCTCTCCGGGATTACCGCCGGGACTGACAATCGATTTCCCGCTCGATCCACCGCCACAAACGTGAGATACGCCGAGCTGACATGGTGGCACGTATCTTCCAGGTAGTTCTCTACGAAGACTTTCACGCCCACTTCCATCGAAGTGTGAAATACACGATTCACCGACGACCGCAGGATCACCAGATCTCCCACACGCACCGGAAATAAAAAGTCCAGGTGATCGATCGAAGCCGTCACTACGTAGTGCCGCGAGTGACGATGCGCCGCCAAGGCTCCTGCCAGGTCGATCCAATGCATCAATCGGCCGCCCAGCAATGCGCCCAGCGGGTTCGCATCGTTGGGCAACACAATCTCGGTCATCTCCGACTGAGAGTCGTGAACTGGCCGGGGCAAAAACAACCCATCTGAATCGTTCATGGTTAGCTCGAGGCGCAGGCCGCCGTAGTCGCCGTATTCTTGCGGGTCAGATATGCCGCCAGGTAACACTCCGCCATCTTCTGGATTCGCGCGTCGCTGTGAGGACGCCACCAGTGTCCCACTTTGTCGTACTCGACATACCCGTGGGCCGCCGGACGGTGCTCCCGCTCGCAGGCGTAACACACCACAATTCGATCCTCGGTCTCTTTCATCACCGCAAAGCGGACTGAGTCGAACTCGCATTCCTTTGGACGGAACTCACACGCGCTGGCATAACCCAGGTTGCAGCATTCGTGTATCTGCTGATCGGACGGAATCTCGTTTTCGTGACCTGGCGCGGTGCAACGTCCCTTCCACCCGCCGCCCAGCGGCAAACGTGAAGGGTGAAGCCAGCCCGCGTCGTCGATTTTTTCCGTCGGCATGAAATAGGGACAGGCCAAAATATGACTCCGAAAGAAGAATGAATCGCCATTTTACTCGGCTGGCCCGTATCGTCAATGCACGATGCGGCTGCCTCTTCGATCTACTCACTGACCAACTACACCACAGTTGCTCTTTGCACCAACCCGGCCGGCGTGAATGTTCTTTCACGGCTGTAGTAATCTGTCTTTCAACTGCGAACTGAGAAACGGACCTGAGAGCCGCCTATGGATCGTATTGCCATGCTGAACGAAGTCCTCACCCAGAACCCCAACGATGTCTTCGCTCGCTACGGGCTCGCCATGGAATTCTCGAATACTGGGAACATCGACCGTGCGCTCGAGGAGTTCGGAAAGCTGCTCGCCGCCAATCCCGACTACACCGCCGGCTACTTCATGGCTGCCCAGACGCTCGCCCGCGTCAACCGAATCGAGGAAGCCAAGAAGATGCTGGCCGATGGGATCGCCTCCGCCAAGCGAACCAATAACGCGCATGCCGAATCCGAAATGCAAGCCATGCTCGATGATCTCAGCAGGTAACGGCTACTCGCCGCTTTTCTCCGCCATTCGCCCCATCGACCACTCCACGACCGCCGGAAACAACTGGTAAATCTTCACCGGCACATGCATGTACCACGGCACGATCACTTCCCTCTTCTGTGCCCGGTACCCCGCGACCAGCGCCCTTGCCACCCGGTCCGCCGTAATCCCTTTCTGCTGTTCTGGCCGGATTTCTTTTGCTTCCCGCCCGCGCACAATGTTCGCGGCAAAGTTTGTCCGCACGTATCCGGGACAAACCGTCATGACGTGAATACCGGCCTTCTTCAACTCGACTCTGGCCGCCTTCCCGATCGCATTCATCGCGAACTTCGTCGCGCTATATGCCGCGCTGAACGGCAGGGGAATGTGTCCCGCCACACTCGAAACATTGATGATGGTCCCCCCACCCTGCTGCTTCATCACCGGGATCACAGCCTGCATTGCATCGATCGTCCCGAACAGGTTGGTCTCGAACATATCCCGGCATACGGCCATCTCCATCGCGGACACCGTGTCCCGAATGCCATACCCCGCATTGTTCACCCACACATCCACGCGATCGAAGTGGTGCAGCGTCAGGCCCAACACGCGATCGATCTCCTCGCGATGCCGTACGTCGCATGACATTGCCAGCGTTCTGTCCGTGTGACCGACGCGCCCTCGCGCCGCCTCCACCCGGTTCGCATCTCGCGACAGCATCACCACACTGGCTCCGTGATCGGCAAATTCCTTCGCCACGGCCTCGCCGATCCCCATCGACGCCCCGGTTACGACCACTACTTTGCCGGATATGTCCATGTCGTGCTTTTATTCTGACGGTGAAGGTAAGTCAAGCCGTGGCGTACAATCATTGGGACCCAAGCCTCCGGGAGGCCGTTTGAAGCCGCTTTTGCCACTGTTCCCCTTAGACGTCGTGCTCTTCCCCGGCACTCCTTTGCCGCTGCATATCTTCGAGCCCCGTTACAAGGAACTCATCAACGAATGTCTTGAGCAGAAGATCCCGTTTGGTATCATTCGTACGCAGGAAGAAGGCATCGCCGACGTTGGCTGCACCGCCGAGATCGTTGCCGTCACCAAGCGCTACGATGACGGCAAGCTCGACATCGTCACCGAGGGCCGCGAACGCTTCGAAGTCTTGGAAGTCAATGAGGAGCGTCCCTTCCTTCGCGGCGACGTCCTTTACTTCCAGGATGACCCCGACCAGCCTAGCGAGGAACAAGTCAAGCACGCTATCAAGTTGCACGCTGACATCATGGCCATCGCGCAAGCCCAGCAAGATCTTCCCGAAGACCGCAAACAACTTTCCTTCCACTTCGCCGGCTCACTACCTCTCGACCTCGACTTCAAACAAGCCTTGCTCAGCATGCGTTCCGAAGCCGAACGCCTCGAAGCCGTCATCACGGCCTTCGAATCGATCCTCCCCAAACTCCAGCGTACCGTCCAAGCCAAGCAAAAAGCTGGCGGAAACGGACACGTCCACTAGCCTTTCACCGAAACCTGACCTGT
>JBPYEW010000173.1:0-5173 GCA_051984555.1 Terriglobales bacterium
TCGTCGATTGCAACCGCCTCCAGATCGACGGTAAAGTCTCCGACGTGATGAACGTCGAACCGCTCGCCGACAAATACCGCAGCTTCGGTTGGGAAGTCCTGACGATCGACGGCCATAACATGGAGGAGGTCGTCCACGCCCTCGAAACAGCGAAACAATTCAAGGGCGCGCCCCTCGTCATCCTGGCCCAAACGGTGAAAGGCAAGGGCGTCAGCTTCATGGAAGATATCGCCGGCTGGCACGGCAAGTCGCCCAACTTCGAAGAAATGAACAAAGGTCTCGCCGAACTCGGAGTTGCCGACAAAATCCCTGTTCAGCAACTTCTCGAGCGCGCAAAAAAATACCAGGACGAAGTCGATCGCAAACTCGATGCCGAGCTGCCCAAGTTCCAGCAGAATTACTGGTGGAACGCCGCCGACAACATGAAAGTGAAAATGGAGCCCACGCGCATGGGCTTCGGACAATCGCTCGCCGAGAATGGCGACGATGATCGCGTTGTCTGTCTTGGCCTCGACATCTCTGGATCCATCACCATCAGCCAGTTCTACGCCGGAAAACCTGACCGCATGAAGCGGTGGCTCAGCATGGGTATCGCCGAGCAGTCGGCCACGTCAGTGGCTGCTGGCCTCGCTCGGGAAGGGAAGCTGCCTGTCTTCGGTACCTACGCCACGTTCGCGGCCGCCCGTAATCTCGACCAGATCCGCACTTCGATCTGCTACGGCAATTTCAATGTGCTGATTGCCGGTGCGCACGGCGGAGTTTCCGTCGGTCCCGATGGCGCCACCCACCAGGCCTTGGAAGATCTCTTCGCGATGACCGGCCTGCCCAACATGTCCGTCGTCGTTCCGTGTGATTCGGTCGAAACCAAGAAAGCCACGACGCATCTTCTCTTGAAACACCTTGGCCCCAAGTACATTCGATTCGCACGCGAAGCCACGCCGATCGTCACCGACGAGCGCACGCCGTTTGTTTTCGGCAAGGCCAATGTCATTCGCTTCCGCCGCGAGATGCCGAACTTTATCGAAGCGTTTCAAACCACTCTGGCCTCGGACTACAAGAGCGAAAACGAAGATCTCAGCATCATCGCCTGCGGACCGATGGTTCCTGAAGCTATGCGTGCGGCGTGGACCCTCAAACGCGACTTCGGATATGAAACGCGCGTCATCAACTTGCATACTCTGAAGCCGATTGACGAAGCCGCCATCATCAATGCTGCAAAGGACACGGGAATTGTCGTCACTGCCGAAGAACACCAGATCGGTGGACTCGCTTGGCGCGTCAGCAACGTGATCACCAGCAGTGAGGAACTCTACAGCCTGCCGGTCATCACTGGGGCAATCGGCGTAAAAGACCGCTTCGGCGACTCCGGCGCCCCTTGGGAACTCGTAAAAGAGTTCGAAGTCAGCGCCGAACATATCGCGAAAAAAGCCGCCGAGTTGATGGCCATCAAGAAGACTCGACGTCAGGAAGCGGAAGAGCTACTCACGGTTGCAGAACAAACCTTCCGGTAAAAACGCTCTCACAGCTTGGAGTAAGATACTTAGTTCGACTACGCGCCGGGGTAGCGCGTAGTGCTGCACGAATCCCGTCCTGAGAGAGCCATGGCCAACAAATTCCGCGTTTTTGCCACCTGTGACATAGGGGAATCGATCGATCTGTTGCGCAAAAGAGGTTATGACGTCGAGGTCTATCCCGAGCCGACTGCCCCACCCAGACAACTGATCCTCAACAAGGTGAAATCGGGAATTGATGGCCTGATTACAACGCTCCGCGACAAGATCGACGCCGAGGTTTTCGAAGCCGGAAAAGGCAGCCTGAAAGTGGTCGCGCAGATCGCCGTCGGTTTCGACAATATCAATCGTGCCGACGCCAATCGCTACAAAGTACCATTCACCCACACTGCGGACGTCCTCACCGAGGCGACCGCCGAATTCGCTTTCTTCATGATGGGCGCATTAGCGCGCAAGATGTGGACGTCCGAACACCTCACGCGCGACCACAAGTGGGGCTACTGGCACCCGTATCTTCCATTCCTCGGCGACGAGGTCACCGGAAAAACTGTTGCCATCATCGGTACGGGGCGCATCGGCCTCGCCATGATCAAGAAGTGCGCCGGCTTCGACATGGACATCCTCTGCTACGATCCCGCTTACCAGAACCACGAGTACATCAAGTCCATCCAGGACCTCATGGATCTGCGCCGGCAGCGCGGGATCTCGAAGGACAAGACCTTTATCAAGTACGTTTCTTTGGAAGATGCCCTTCGTGATGCCGATTTTGTCAGCGTCCATGTGCCGCTGATTCGTGAAGGTGAGAGCTCCACCCCGACTTATCACCTGTTCAATGAAACGACTTTCCAAAAGATGAAAAAGTCCGCCTTCCTCGTCAACACCTCCCGCGGACCTGTGGTGGACGAGAAAGCGCTGGCAAAAGCACTCAAAGAAAAGTGGATTGCGGGTGCAGCGCTGGACGTTTACGAAACCGAACCCCTGCCCGCAGATTCGCCGCTGCGCGACCCGGCTCTCGAAGATCGCTGCCGCTTGTATCCGCACTTCGCGAGCGCTGGAAACATCACGCGTTTGTCCACCGACCCGAATAAAGGAATGGCCGGGCGCTGTGTGCAAGGTTTGATCGACGTGCTCGAGAATAACTACGCCGGCGATATCACCAAAATGCCCTACGTAGTAAACAAAGAGGCTTTCACAAGCTAAGTAGTGGTACCGCCGTCCTCGCTCGTACGAATCTCTATGACGAGCCCGGAACCTTGTTCAGCATCCCGCCGCTCGTCTTCTCGGGGATCTCCAAAGGCAGCCGGTAATTCTTCGCCGATGCGTGTCCTGCCTGGATCCACGCAATGCGCGTGATCAGCGAACCTGCGATAGAGGAAATGCTAGCCAGTCGCCTCAACGAGCGTGACCGCTTACTACCAGACAGGGCAGCAACGATGCGCAAGGCTGTTGGAATCGGCCCCGACAAGACGCCTCCGACCCGCGTGATGATCCCGCTCTTCCCGTGCTTCAGTGGATCCAAGTGCGAATGTCCGCGCGCCTCGATCCGCACGCCTTCCCAGGTCTCAAAAATCGCGGCCCCAAGTCCGAGTGCCTGGAGTGCCCGGCTCTTGCTGTGCCCCATCAACTCCAGCATGCCGACCGCCGCGCCCACTCCCGACGCTGCGAAGTGAATCGGCAGGTCGCGTACGTTCTGGTTCCATACCGGAATCGACGTCGCGCCGAGTAATACCCCCGTATAGTTGGAGAAGGGAAGTCCGAACGCTAGCGATGCCGCAGTACCTGCATTCTCCAAAACTGCGACCGGAAACCCGTCGCCATATCGCTCCCGCAAAAACTCCGCAAAGGCGGCTGCACTCGCTCCGGCTGAGAAACCTAACAATGTCCACACGCCCACTGACATGGGACTCTGCGGCTTGAATACCCGCATCATCGCAAGAAAACGCGAAGGGCGTCCTAAATCCGAAATCAACAAGGCAGGCGAGATCACCGAACCCCCCGCCGCAATCCATCTTGCATCGCGTACCAACCGGCGGTCGGCCCCAGTGTAGTGCGCAATCGCTCCGATCACCGCTGCTGCGCCGGCGGCCCCGCCGACAAAAAAGTACACCGGAATCTCGTGCGTCCATTGCGGCGGCTTCAGTAGGGGAACGCCGTAATATCCGGTTTCCGGCGACGCTTTTGGAAACGGCGCGCCCTCCGGCCGAATCCCCTGGACTCTAACCTGTCCCGTCTTCTCGGCTTCGCGACGTATTTCAAACAGCCGCCGTTCCCGTGCTTGGTCGTCCATGTGCTTGATCGGCAGAGGATCACTCATCGTCCGCTCCTCCCGCCGTCCGTCAAGAAAGCGAGCAGTGTACCACCTAGCAGCAGACCGGCCGCAATTGCCGATCCTGTCCAGCCCTTCTTCGCGTAGATCGTCGGTACCTCGGGATTCGGCGGAAGGTTGTACGAGCGTGGATCGCCTCGCACAATGAACATGGCATGAATCCCACCGACGCTCGTGTGCGTGGGATCGTAAAGATTGGCGTCGTCCATGCCGCGCTGCTGAAGAACCTCGAGCCGCTTCTGAGCTTCCTCTCGAAGATGATTAATTTCACCAAACTTGATCGATTCCGTCGGACACGCTTTCGCGCACGCTGGTTTCAGTCCGACCTTTTGCCGGTCATAACAGAACGTGCACTTGAAAGCCCGTCCATCTTTCTCATTCTTGGCGACCACGCCGAACGGGCAGGACACGATGCAATACGCGCATCCGTTGCAAACATCCGGCTGCACATACACGCCGCCGAACTCAGTTCGAACGATGGCTCCCGTGGGGCAAGCCTCCAGGCATCCAGCCTCTTCGCAATGCTTGCAAACGTCCGACGAAAATTCCCAGCTAACTTGCTGGCCCGAGTTGCCCCCGAACCCGGGAACCGGCGCCTCTTCTACGAACTTCACGTGCCGCCAAGTCGAAGCCCCGACCGCGCCCGTGTTGTCGTATGAGTATCCGCTCCAATCGAGTCCGTCTTCGCTGATGCCGTTCCACTCCTTGCAAGCGACCTCGCACGCTTTGCAGCCGATACATAATGTCGAATCGGTAAGAAATGCCGTCACCCTCATGCTGGTCGCTCCAATCTGACGTGATCACGTTCTTGCTTGTTTCTCGGCCGCCGTCCGGGCGACACATTGCAGATCAGTGCTTTGGTTTCCATGATCCGCACGTTTGGTTCTTCACTGATCACAAGAAGATCGTTTACCACGTCGCCCTGCACCAGGCCGCCGTATCCCCAGTGGTAGGGAAGTCCGACTTGGTGAACTGTGCGACCATCCACTTTCAGCGGACGTATTCGCGGTGTGACCATCACACGCGCCTCGATCGTTGCCCGCGGCGTGGAGATCGTCGCCCAGTCGCCATGAGTCAAACCAATCTGTGCCGCAAATTCCGGCGACACTTCGGTGAACAACTCCGGCTGCAACTCCGCCAGATGTGACAAGTTCCTCGACATGCCGCCCGCAGTGTGGTGTTCAGTCAACCGGTAAGTTGAAAGGATGTAGGGATACCGCGGATCGTGCGGCACATTTGCATACGGATTATCCTCACGCTGTTTCTTATTGGCGGCAGGATTATCTCGTTGTGCGTAAAGCGGGTTGTCAAACGGGGACTCGAGCGGTTCGTAATG
>JBPYEW010000174.1:0-46969 GCA_051984555.1 Terriglobales bacterium
CGCAAGCTGCGTATCCGGGGATCAATCGACTACCCGCTCGCCGGAGTAGCGGTTGTTATGAAACGATCTAGGGGGCTCGTGGAGGACGCGCGTGTTGCTCTCACCGCGGTGAATCCAGCTCCGGTGATGGTCAAAGGTGCGACGCACGCATTACAGGGAAAAGTGATCGACGAATCGCTGGCAGAGTCGATCGGTGAACTAGCCGCGAAAACCGCGAAACCGCTCACGACGTCGGCGCTGACACCAGAATACCGTCGCGAGATGATCCGCGTCTTTACGAAACGTGCCATTTTGGCCGCCGCGGCAAATTAGTTCCCAGTTCTCCGTTCTCAGTTTAAGATCGGGTGCCACGCCTATTTTGTTTTTGATCAGGGCGCGGTAAGAGCGCGGTCGCATCTATATGCGAATTGAGTGCTGAGAACCGAGAACTGATTGATTACCGACTGCCACATCCACATCCAGCCTATCGAGATGTTCAAGCCGCACGCGCTGGAATTGATGAAGAAAAAGCGGCAGAACTTTGACCAAATTGTCGAATTTTGCCGCTCCCCAAAGGCGTTTCTTAAGCACCTCGATGAAGCCGGTGTAGACCGCGCGGTCCTCATCAACTATGTGGCTCCTGATGTAATTGGGTTCACCTCGGGCGTGAATCAATATGTAGCTGCCTACGTCAAGGAAGACCCAAAGCGCCTGCTGTCATTCGGCAGCCTGCATCCGCGACATTCGACAAATATGCTTGCGGATGTCGAGCAGATTGTCCGGCTGGGCATTCGCATGATCAAGATTCATCCACCCCACCAATTGCTTTACCCGAACGATTACCTGCATGGGGTAAAGGAATTGGAGATTATTTATCGCGCGGCGGAAGCCAACGGCATTCCCGTGATGTTTCACACGGGAACTTCAGTTTTTCCCGGTGCGCGCAACAAGTACGGGGACCCGATTTACGTGGATGATGTGGCCGTGGATTTTCCAAAGCTTAAAATTCTTCTGGCGCACGGCGGCCGTCCGCTGTGGATGAATACGGCATTTTTCCTGATCCGGCGACATCCGAATGTCTACCTGGACATTAGCGGCATACCTCCGAAGACCCTATTGAAGTATTTTCCGCGGCTGGACGAAATCGCCTCAAAGACATTATTCGGCACTGATTGGCCGGGTCCCGGAGTGCCCGATATTCGCAAGAACCTGGAAGAGTTCCAGGCGTTGCCGTTAAGCAGCGAGATCAAACAGCAGATACTCTCGCAAACAGCTCTAACCATTTGGCGAGCCTGAGTAAAATGCATCTTTGGCGTGTTTAGCCTCTGCATTTTCAACTGTCTTCTTCCAAGGTCCAAATGCGGTCAGAGTTCCCGCTCCCGCACCATGTCGTGCCACGATGAGTGTACGCCGGAGACTAGGCCGGTAAACGCAGTCGGGCGAATGTTCATCGAAACAAATGAAGATGAAGCAGCCGATCACCAACGGTGACAGTGTTGCAGAACCGTCGTTGATCCAGATACGTCCCCGACATGAGGAGGTGACGATCAGCCGCGGCCGGACCGTGCTCGCGACGGGCCTGGAAGGCACGATTTCTTCCAACCAACCTCGCCAGGGACTCTGGATTTATGAGACCCGGGTACTATCGGCATATCGCTGGCTGATCAATGGCGAACAGCCCAAACTGAGCGTGTTTTCACCGGTTCAGCAGCATACCTCGCTAGGCTACTACTTCACTGCACCGTCGAATTGGAAGGCAACCGAAACTCACGAGTCCGATCCTCTACAGCAGACCGTCGAACTGCGCGTATCTCGTGCGGTGGGTGAAGGATTACACGAAGAAGTCGAAGTCACAAACCATACCCAGGTTGCCACTTCCCTGAAGCTCGCGCTTGAGGTCAGGGCGGCGTTTGTTTCGCATAAGGAAGCGGGTGGACGACGCAAAGAGCGTGGACGAATGACAAAGACATGGTCCAAACAGGCAGAGGGAGTATGGGAACTCAGCTTCGACTACCGTGCCCGCCATGCCTATCACCATCAGGATGAGAAAGGAATCGCAAGATTTCATCGCGGTATCGTGTTGCACCTGCAGGCCTCTTCCCCCGCAAAGTACGAGGACAACACCATTTCATTTCCGATCCGCCTCAAACCCCACGCTCGGTGGCGTTGTTGTCTGCGGTGGGTGGGGCAGTTGGACGGAAATCCCTTGCCGCTGGAATCCACGTGCGGGAACGTCTTTCAGGGTCACGACGCATGGAGCCAACTCGGCAGTAACTTTCTCAAGAGAATTCCAAGTTTTGAGGTGCCCAATCACGCTGGTCTCAGCTGTACCGTGCACCGCGTGCTGGACCGCTCGCAACGCGATCTAGCGTCGCTCCGCTTGTTTGACTTGGATGAAGGCATTCACAACTGGAAAATGGCGGGAGGAGTCCCCAGTTATCTGGCACTGTTTGGGAGAGACAGTCTTGCCGCGGCTTGGCAGGCTTCTCTTCTGAGCCAGGACATGCTTATTGGCGCGCTAAGCGCCATGGCCGACACTCAGGCAACCACCATCGATAACTGGAGGGACGCACAGCCTGGCCGGATGATGCACGAGCGGCACACCGACCCGCTCTCGGTTCTGAACTTCTCGCCGGCCGGTCTCGATTACAGAGGGGTAACGACCTCGTTCTTGTATCCCACGATGGTCAGTGAAGTGTGGCACTGGACGGGAGATAAAGATCTTGTTTCCCGCTTCATCGACCCTGCAGTCCGGGCCCTTGCCTGGGCAGATCGCTACTCGCGTTCTCGTTCTGGTTTTTACAAGTACCACACCAAGTCCGCGCAGGGAATGAAGAATCAGGGCTGGAAAGACTCCAAGGACGCGATCGTCTATCCGGATGGGTCGCAGGTCCCCGACCCGATTGGTACATGTGAGATGCAGGGCTTTGCCTATGCGGCAAAGCTTCACTTTGCTGAAGTGCTCTGGTGGTTCGACCGTAAAGATGAAGCTAGACGGCTGTTCGAAGAAGCCCAGTCGCTGAAAGAACGATTCAACAAGAAATTTTGGTTGGAGGAGACTGGCTACCTTGCTATGGCCATAGATGCGGACGATAGACTCGTTAAAAGCGTGGGGTCGGATCCTGGCCACTGCATTCTCTCCGGAATTGTGGACGAAGACAGGGTAGCGCGCATTGCCTGGCGTCTCTTGCAGAGTGACATGTTTTCCGGTTGGGGAGTTCGCACGCTCGACTCTAAGCATCCTGCGTTTAATCCATTCGCCTATCATCGTGGGACGGTCTGGCCTGTCGAGAACGCCGCGTTTGTGCTGGCTTTCGCACGCTATGGATTCCGCGGTGAGATGTGGACGCTGGCGAAGGCGCTTTTCGAAGCGGCTGGCTTGTTTGAATATGACCGGCTGCCGGAGACATTCGGCGGACACGCGCGTGACCTGGAACACCCTTTTCCTGGACTATACGAAAAAGCAGATTCTCCCCAGGCTTGGTCTGCTTCGGCTCCATTCACCATATTGCAGGCACTGCTTGGGATCTACCCTTATGCCCCGCTGCATACGATGTTTGTCGACCCTGCACTCCCGGAATGGCTTCCGGAGATTACGGTCAGGAACCTGCATATCGGAGAAGCCAAGGTCAGCTTTCGTTTCTGGCGAAAATCCGACGGTGAGACGGACTTCAAAGTCTTCGACTTGACGGGCAAGCTGCACGTAATCCGCCAGCCTAGCCCATGGTCCATCACGGCAAACTGGGCAGAACGGATCCACGATATGGTTCTCAGCTTATTGAGGCGAGCCTGATGCTTCCCAGGCCGGTTCATCACGAAGCTTTGCCGAACACCAGGGCGCGATCCATTCCTGCAAAATGGATTTCAATCAGATTGCGCGAGCCACCGAGATGGCGTTCATAG
This sequence comes from Terriglobales bacterium, assembly GCA_051984555.1. Lineage (GTDB taxonomy): Bacteria > Acidobacteriota > Terriglobia > Terriglobales > Acidobacteriaceae > Gp1-AA122. The sequence goes on from JBPYEW010000174.1 coordinate 3,883, forward strand.
ACGATCGCGTCCTTATCGAACTTCGCCTCTCGCTTTTCCCAGCGGCCATTCAAAGTCGTAACCAGGTCAGAGTTCTGGAGAATCTTTACTACCGCATTCGATACGTAGGATTCCCACTTGATCTCGCACTCCCCGGTTGGCACGGGTGTTTGATCGACGACAAGCTTAGACCCGAAGGTGAAGGAACGTGAGCCACGCTCGTAAGGGCGAGGTTTGTAGCCACTCGAGACGAGCGTGTGGCCGGCTGCGGCGGCGTTGGACTCGTTTACATAAGGACCTACGAGGATGTGATAGGAGCTTGACCAGAGCCGGCTTTTCTCGACGACCGAGGCGGGCAGCCCAAGCCTGCTCAATTTCTGCCGCTCGTCTTCGGCTGTGACTTCGCGTTTGAACTTGCCGACTTCGAAGTACATCTGCGGGGGTGGCCCGATATTCGCCGAACCTGATTCTTCACTTAGAAAGCGGGAGCTGTTTCCCGGTGCGAGTCGTGGAATGGTTTCCGAAGGGGGTAGATGTGGCCCTGCAGCGATCACCGGCATTGTAATGGCGGGTGGTACAAGCGAGGTACGGGTGGTCGCGACTGGATTTGATCTGACGGTGATTGGTGTGATGGCGCGGCGATTGATTTCGGTTGGCGGAATCTTGGGGTCCGGTCCGGACTTCACTGAGAGCTTTTGATTGGGCTCTCGAACCGATGCCAAGCTGGCGGTCGTGGGCACTGGATTCAAATGTTCAGATACCGTCGCACGAGCGGCATTGAGTGGAATCTGTGACTGGCCGCTGATGCTCTGTCCCAAATGGATCAGCGCCTGGCCGAGCCGTCCTCGATAAGCATGCAGGATGAATCCTGTTGCCAAGAGAGCGGAAAAGAGCATCCCTGTCAAAACGCCCCGCGCGTACCCGCTCAATCGGACGCGCACCTGTATTGCGCGGACCTTCTCGATTGCTCGACGGAGGCTTACGCCTCGGACCGAGGAATTGGCCGCTGCGGATGAGACATCTGGAATCATTACCCATCTGCGCAATTGATCACCGAGCTCTGCCGGAACGGTTTGGAAGCGCAGACCGCCAGCGGTGCCTGACTCGTCGGTCCAGACCATTTCGCCGTCAGCTTCGACGAGCCGGTTGTGATCTTTAGTAGAAAAGCGGATCTTCTTGCCCGGCTTGACGGGTGCAATCGAGTGAAAACACAATCCGCCGTCGGAAATATTCAGGACGATGCCGCCGTTATCGGGCTCAATGCCGATATAAGCGATCCGCTCCATAGCAGTTCGTGGAAATTGACGTCTATCCGTTTCCATAAGAAGTCCCTGGGATGTCTGTCCGTAAAGACTAACGAACTATCGTGGCAGGGGTGTGCCCGCATCATTGCGGCGCACGAGCAGGGGTGTGCCACTGATAATTGTTTGTGGTTTTTGACTTCGTGGCGCTACAGCGTGGCCGGAACTATACACGCTGTCAGTTGAGGTGACAACGTCAAAAATTGGCACATTGTGAAAAGATTTGCGGTCAGATAGGGAATGCTCCCACGCCTATGGTGTTGAAGGGGAGTGGGAGCATAGGGACGTACATGCCAATTCTGTGGCTAGTGGCTCTTGGCCGGTGATCGGGTGCGCTTACGCGACGCAGGTGACCCAGGCGCCTTTCCTGACAGTTCATCGGCCAGACTGTAGGCGCTGTACACACTGCGCAAAGCTTCCAGAATCCCGCGCGAGTCTACGTGCACGGCGCGAGACTCCTTATCGTCATAAAAGAAATTCCATGCTAGCGACTGAATGTTTCCGTCGAAGATGATACCGACCACTTCGCCGTCCTTGTTGACTGTCGGGCTGCCGGAATTGCCACCGATGATGTCTGCGGTGGAGACGTAATTGAAGGGTGTATTCAGCTTCAGTTTCGACTTGGCACCGATCCAACTCGCCGGAAGCTGGTAGGGAGGCTTGTTGCCATGCTCTTCGGCATGTTGAAAGGCTCCGCCAAGAGTCGTGAAGTACGAGATATGTTTGCCGTTCTCCTCATATCCCTTCACCGAGCCATAGCTCAAGCGAAGAGTGAATGTGGCATCGGGTGGTTCCGTGAAACCGCTCTTTTCAAAACGCGCCTTGGCAATCATCGATCCGTCGCGGCGTTCGACTGAGTCCACTTGATCTTCATATTGCTTGCGCACGGCGCGGGCATCGGAATCGATGACGCGCATAATGACGATCAACGGGTCGTTCGAGGCCTGCACGGCGGCGGCACCACCTTCATATAGTTGCTTGCGGACAGCCACGTCATCGAGCTTGGTGTTAGCAATAGCGTTCTTGGCAACTTCCCCAGGCGTCTTGCCGTTCAGCACTTTTTGTACGTCAGGATTGTCGGCCCCAAGCGCTTGCTGCATCTGGGCAAGGGAGTCCGTCAACGTAACTGTTTCGAGCGACTTGTAAATCGGCGCGGTGGAGAAGAGCTGCTGCTCGACCGAGGGCAAGTTCGAGTCGCGGTACTCGCGCAGCCGTTCCGCGTTCGTTTTCCCCTTTTCCTCTGTGACACGGACGAGAGTGCGAGCGAATTGCGCTAGCTGTGAATAGAATCCGCGCAGCCGCTCCACGTAGGTCAGCGGCAGGTAAATGTCCTTCTGTACCTTCATCGCGCTCCCGATCTCCTCCCAAGGATCAGGAGCATTCGGATTCTTTGCCTTGAAAGCTTCGCGCTGCTTCTGCTCGTCGGCAGCTTTCTTCGCCATTTCCTGCTTACTATTGAGACCTTCCAGATAACCCGTGACCGCTTTGAAAGAATTCTGAAGGCCGAAGATATCTTCCTGGGCGATGCGGGCATTCTCCTCCGATTCGCCGCCGAACTTCTTTAGAAGATTGATTCTGCGCGTGTAGCTCTCGAGCCGGGAGGGATAATCGACGTCGCGCAAGTACTCCAATTGCGACATGGTCCGCAGACGTCCCGTCGAACCGGGGTGCCCGGAGACGAAGATCAGGTCGCCTTCCTTGACACCGCTGGGAGACCAGCGAAGGAAATTGTCGATATGCGCCGGCCGGTTGTTCTCGTATACACGGAAGAAGGTGACGTCGAGGTCAAAACGCGGATAGGTGAAGTTGTCGGGATCGCCGCCAAAGAACGCGGCATCGAACTCCGGCGCGAATACCAGTCGTACGTCGGTATATTTTTTGTATTTGTAGAGGTTATAGACCTCGCCCGAGTACAAAACGACGACATCGCAACGTAGTCCCGTGGATTTCGCGCAATCCTGCTCGATGGACGACATGGCGGCGCGTTGAGCCTGTCCAGCCTGGGCAGTACTCATGCCACTCGTTACAGCCGCACTGATTTTGGGCGTGACATCTTCAATGCCCACCAGTTCATTGAGCTCGAGATCGGGGCACTTGGCTTCTTCTGCCTGCGTCTTGGCATAGAAGCCGCCCTTCATGTAATCGTGTCCACCGCTTGAAAGCTGCTGAATGCACACCGCGCCCACGTGGTGGTTTGTAAATGTCAAACCATCAGCCGATACGAAAGATCCGGAGCCTCCGTTATTGAAACGCACAGAGCCGAGCCGAACGTGATCGAGCCATTGCTGCGAGGGGGTGAAGCCGTACTTGGCTTTTACTTTGTCCTTTGGGAAAGCGTTGTATAACCACATACCCTCGTCGGCGGAGGCGAGAATGCCTGCCAATAAGCAAGCAAAAAGTGCGAAAAACAGGAAGACGCGCTTCATGAGGAACTCCAGAGTATGAATTGAGAAAGCGAGACGGAAGGTCGGCCGAGCGATCATTCAGTAGTAATGAGCCACAATCTCGAACTGTAATTGATTACCGGGCGGATTGCGGCTGTGACAATCGGCCGGTAAACACGCGTCGGGACATGACTTTCGTCCAAACAGAAAATTGTCGCATCTGCTCAGAGCAGGTTTCAACTGTGCAGGGAACTAAATACGAGCTCAGGGCCAAAAGGGGAATGTTCGAATGGATGTATCGCATCGAGAGGTGCGCGCAAAGGTTGCCGGCAGCCACGTCGGACCAGTTGTCCAGAAACTTACAGCACACGAAGCTGCGTACGATTAATGAATGTCGAAATTCTTGGGGTCGAGATTGACATTGTTCAGTACTTGCGTTGCCTGGACTTCCCACTCGACCGACTTGGAAAATCCGTTCTGCAGCTCTTCCGTAAAGCGCAAGTCATAACGAGCGGGCAGGGTCAAACCATCCACAGACTGGAAGTCGCTGAATCTCTCCTCGATCCTGTAGTGTGCTTCGTTCCGGCGTGCACTCTGGACCTCGGAAGCTCCTGTAGACAGAACAGAGCCCGGAACTGGCTCGACTCCCTCGCTACCTAGCCCTGAAGTTCTGCTGGCCGTGTAAACAGTCATGACATGGTGAAAGGTTTCAGGGTCGAAATAAAGCGTAATGCTGAGGTCGGTTCCTTTCTTGGGCTTGTAATGCAGAGCGATTAACTGGTGACCGTCGATGTTCTTTGAACCGTCGTAGCTGAGCGTTGCCTTGTGAGAGTCGAGATCCAGCAGAGCCCAGGAGGTGGTGAGGACTCCTCCCAGTAGACCCTCTCTCAGGGGGGTGTCCTGGCTGCGCAAGAACTCGCCGAACTCTGATCGCGTTTTGTCGGCATAGGTTCCTGCTACGTCAGTCTTTTTGCCGGTCGTGATGAACTGCTCGCCATGATAGTTGTCGGCATTTATCTTAAGCAGGAATCGGGCCTTTTCTCCCTCTGAAGCGAATACAGACTTGCCTTGTATATGCCCGGAACCGCCGACTACGATCTTGTAAGTTGCGGTTCCCTCCACGACCCTCGTCTTAGCCCCTCGTGCCTCTTTGGTCCCGATCGAGTCCAAGTGCTTACTCAGAATATCGGCCGGCTGCACGCCTTCCGACGAAAGTCCAAAGTGAGAAACGAACAACAACAAGGCACAGCAAAAGAGCCGACGCGCTTGCAACATGGCGGGTACTCCGTTTCGATTCGGGAACAAAGGAAAATGTACATCAGGTGCCTAGCTCTGCGAAACACAAAACATTGGCACAAACCCTTACAAAACCCAAAATGGGAGTCACCTCTTCGGCGCCCGGCCAATGCCTGCCTGGCCTTTAATGCTGGAAAATTGCCGATGTGCTGCGGCTAAACTCTTGCGTCGAATGGTGCATCCGAATGGAGGAGCAATGGCCGAAGTTGGAAAACGCGGCTTGTTTAGCGTATAAAAGTTAGTTGCGAGACGCCCATTTTTCCTCCTGAGCGGGCCAGCAACGAAGATCATCGGTGCTTGAGAGGGTCCGGTATGTCCACAGTCACACACGCCCCGAAGGGTTTGGAAGGAGTCGTAGCTACTACTTCCAGCATTTGCTATATCGATGGCGACCGCGGAGTTCTGGCATATCGTGGCATTGATATCCACGAACTCGCCGACAATTCGACCTTCGAGGAAGTCTGCTACCTGCTGTGGTTTGGCCACCTACCTAACCGCAACGAACTTCGCGATCTACGGGACCGCCTTTGCGAGGAGCGCAAGCTAGACGCTTCCATCATTTATCGACTGCAACTGGCACCCAAGCACGCTTTGCCCATGGACGTGCTGCGGACCATGGTTTCATCGCTCTCTTTCTACGATCCTGAAGAGAAGAGCAATGACCACGACGCCAACGTCCATAAAGCGATCCGGCTCACTTCTCAGATCGCAATGATTGTCGCGGCCTATGATCGCATTCGAAAGGGCAAGGCTGTCGTGGAGCCCGATCGGTCGTTGTCACATGCGGCGAATTTCCTGCTGATGCTCACGGGTGAGAGGCCGTCAAAAACTGCAGAAAGAGCCCTAGATATCGCACTGATTCTGCATGCCGATCATGAGTTAAATGCGTCCACTTTTGCGGCCCGGGTTACTGCTGCAACCCTCTCCGACATGCATTCCTCGATTACTTCGGCGATTGGCGCCTTGAAGGGACCCTTGCACGGTGGCGCAAATGAAGCCGTGTTTCGCATCCTGGAGCAGATCGATACATCGGGCGCCGATGCTGTGGAATACGTAAAGGGGATGTTAGCGCAGAAGAAGAAAGTGCCAGGTTTTGGTCACCGGGTATACCACACTGAGGATCCTCGGGCTACTCATCTGCGCGAGATGTCCCGAGACTTAGGAAACTCCAGCGGCCAACCGAAGTGGTTTGAGATATCTCAAAAAATTGAGCAATTCGTAAAATCGGACAAGAAGCTTAATGCGAACGTCGACTTCTACTCCGCATCCACATACCACACACTTGGTATCGACGTTGACCTGTTCACACCAGTTTTTGCGGTGTCCCGCATCAGCGGCTGGACGGCTCACGTAATCGAGCAGCTGGACGACAATCGGCTCATCCGCCCGCGGGCAGACTACGTTGGTCCGAACTATCCAAACCAATACGTGCCGATCGAGAAAAGATAGACTACGCCACAGTTCGCTCGGTCCAGGGTCGTTATCCATTGCCGTCGCCCCCACAGGCTCTTCAAGCACCTTAGCCTGCAAATTCCATCCATTTACCTGCCCGCTACATACAGTTTTCGACGTATGTTCGATACCGCACCGACCAGGTATGCTGATTTCCGTTTTCAAGACGATCTTTCCAGCCACGGCAATGAAACTTAAACACCCAGGAGTAGTGCCGCAGGCGCCGTTGTGACGGATCTGGGTGGAAAAGTTAAGAAGCGCTCAGTTCCAGTAGCCGACAATCGATGCGCCGCAAACCACGATTTCTCATTGCCGACGACGAACCCTCTGTTCTTCTCACCCTCGGATTGATTTTCGAACAAGACGGCAACCAGATCGTTAAGGCGGAGTCCGCTGCAGAGGCCTTGCAGGCGCTTCATCGTTCCGGTCCATTCGATGTGGTGCTGACGGATTTATGCATGGAGCGGGAGGACGTAGGATTGGAGGTCGCCGCGGCGGCGGCGCAACTGTTTCCTCGACCGATTATAGTTGTTCTCACAGGCTTCAGTTCAGTCACGAACGCTCAAGCAGCCCTCCATCTTCGAATCGATTATTACGCGATTAAGCCGATCGAGGCGGATGAACTCAAGGCCGTGATCCACCATCTGCTCGAGAAAGGCAAGGAACGTCAGGCGAGAGTTGGAAGGTGATTACCGGGAGAGAATTCCCAGAATCCCCTGCCGTAACATTAGTTGGAAAGCATGGGCCGCGCACCTTACCCGCGCCAAACACCGTGTCTGGCGCGCAGTTCGCGGCCCTCCCCCTAAGTGGCAACATTGTCCTAAAGCGGACATAGAGAAGTCAAGCACCATATGAACCGGACCGGAAATCGCTCTGGATCCGGAGATGGGTTCGGTACCAGACAAACTTTAGCAACCCCCTTAGGTGCCGGGTGCTTCTAAACGGCCCGAAGACAAGGTCCCAGGCCCACGATCATGGCACGCTCCCCAAAGATTCTCGTTGTCGATGATGAGCCCGCGATTGTTCTGACGATCCAGGCGCTACTTGAGTCTTCGGGCTTCCGGGTGGTTACGTCGAACTCGGGACGAGACGCTCTGGCGATCTTCGAACGCGAACCCTTCGATGTGGTCCTGATGGACTACGCTATGCCCGGAATGACAGGAGTAGCGACCGCCGCCCTCATGAAAGAGATGAGAGCGGAAGTGCCAATTGCCTTTTTGTCAGCATATCGGGAGTTGCCGGGTGAAACGGTCGGACTCGCGGAGTGGTGGGTACGAAAGGGCGAAGAAGATCCGGAGACCCTCGTCCGGCGAATCGCCGCACTCGCAAACCGAAGTGGATCGGACGCGTGATAAAGATCCATTCTTGCGAATGAACCTGGCTCATACCTTAGAAAAAGAAAGGCAGCCATTGCAGGCTGCCTTTATCCGAAAGCTCACAGCCGAGGCTATTGCGCTGCCGGCTTCTTACGACGAGTCGTAGCGGTGCCCGGTTTCTTTTTCGTCGCGGGCTTCGGAGCCGCTTTGGTCAGCAGTGCACCCTTTTCCATGGTCATTACGAATGGGCTCGGTGTGTAGGAAGTTGGTGTGCCCTCAAAGTCTAAGGTTTGACCTTCCTTGGGCATTAGTTTCGGTGGGATCGTGCCGCTCATATCGAGTACGATGTCGGCGCGCTTGGCCTGGATGTCATCCTCGCTGGCCGCGATTTCGATCTTGGTAGGCTCGGCACTGATGACTTGGCCTTCCATCTGGAGCGAAACGCCTTTGATGGCGTTCCAAACCACGTCAGCATCGGCTTGTTGCCCGGCCGAGAGCACGAGTTCCCATTCGGCGAAGCTCATGTCCTTAGGCGTCTTCTTGGAAGCGAGATCATGAGCCTGCTGAGCGGGCGTTGGGGGAATGTATTGCGTGATTTTGAAGTCAGCGGGAGGCGTGGGCGACGCCTTCGCGGTGGCCATAACGTTCGGCCAGCCCTCGTCGGAGCCGTGGTACTTGGTATACATCGACTTCACATATTTCTCGATCTGTTGCTCCATCTGCGGATTGGGAGCGATGCTGGCAGCGCGAGCCCCGTACCAAATACCGTTCATGTAGTCCGGCGGAGCTTCCTGGAGAAAAGCGAGAGCCAGCGGATAAACAGTGCTGAAGTCGTTCGGGCTGAGATCCGCCGCGACCTTCAAGTCTTTGGTCGCCGTTGCGTAGTCTTTTGTCTGTAGAGCCGCGAGTCCGACCGCGCCGTTAAAAATACCTGACATTTGCTCTTTCAATTTCTCGAAGTCAGGATCCTTCATGCCCTCGGGCTTGGGAAAACTTGGCAAAGCCTGCAAGCCCTTCTCTCCAAACTGGCGAGCCAGATTCAGGTTGTTCTGGGCATCCTGTCCCGCTTGCGCCAGGCTGCGATGATAAAACGACAGCACCGCAAGTGCGCGGATGTTGTTCGGGTTAGCTTGCAACAGGCGATTTGCCGCATCGGACATCTTGGCGGCGTTGCCAGTTTGCTGGTAAGCGCCCATCAGGGCTTCCAGTGCGTCTTCTTTAACGACGCTATTAGGATACTGGGTGAGGAACGCTTCCAGACCGCTGATCTTTGCGGCCGGATCCTGTTGCTGGATGGCGCCAACGTAGGCGTTGTACTCCGCCTGGTCCTTGATTTCCTTTTTCTGCTGCGGCTGTGCCGGTTGTGCGCCAGGTTGCCCCGCGGGTTGCTGAGCGCCGGTGGCTGGTTGTTGAGGGGAGGCCGGTTGCGCCTGCGCCTGTACGGAGATTGCAGTGGCTGCCATGGCAGCGAACACAAGCACAATCGTGACTAGCTTTGTCTTCATTCTCTGGCTCCTGTGAGACTCTCGGGAAAACAACGACGACATTATGTCCAGGCCCCAAGCAGCGCGCCTGGATGCGGCGGGATCGGGTCACAATCCACGCGAACAGGGTCCGAAGTTGTTTGACCGCTCGTAACTTCATGGCAGCCAAGACAATCCGGTGAGCCGGATTATAAGTATGTACTCAGGGTAACGCAAGCGACTCGCATGAATCCACCCTCACTCATGTCCTGAGATGCGAAAATCGGTAGGGCTGGATGGATTGCGGAAGACCTGCAAACGAGGAATGAACGGATGAACGACGCGAAACAAAGACCATTGCAAAACCAGGTGGCGGTGATAACCGGTGCTGGACGCGGGATTGGCGCGGCGATCGCTACCCAACTTGCGGCCCTGGGAGCGACCGCCGTATTGTGCGGACGCTCGCGTCCCCCACTGGAGGAGACCGCCGGTCGGATCACAGAGAGTGGAGGAAAGGCGGAAGTAGCGCCTTGCGATGTAACCGACCACGATTCGGTTCAGGCGGCGGCGAGCATGGTCGAGCGGCGGTATCACCGGCTCGACATCCTGGTGAACAACGCCGGTATTGGCGGATTCGGGGGGCCACTGCACGTTTTGGCGCCAGGAGATTGGGATGCGGTCCTTAACACCAATTTGCGTGGCGTCTTCTTCTGTATTCGCAGTTTCGCTCCAATGATGATACGGGCTCGCAGCGGCCACATCGTGAACATCTCGTCGCTTGCCGGGAAGAATGCTTTACCTAACGGAGCTGCCTATGCGGCTTCGAAGTGGGGACTGAACGGGCTGAGCTATTCGGTTGCCGAAGAGCTGCGCTCCCACAACATCCGGGTGTCGGTGGTTTGTCCTGGCTCGGTGGATACAGACCTGAGCCCCCACGCGGGGAAAGATAAAAGCAAGATGTTGCAGGCGCAGGACGTGGCGCACGTAGTGGCATCCATCGTGACGCAAGCGCCGCAGTCATTCATGAGCGAGGTCCTGTTGAGACCAACCCTGAAACCCTGATGGCCGCGTTAGGTTTGGGCCCTAGCGACACAACTGAACTCAGTTCCAACATCCAGAGGTGCGAAATCCCTCTGGACTCGGGCTATTTCTTGAACAGGTTTTCGAAGGCTTTGCGCGCGTCATCGACTCTCATCGCGCTGGTCGAGGTCTCCTTCTCCACCATGACGCGAATTGCATAAAACGTGCAATCGTTGCGGGCGTCCTTGCGAGGGACACGCTCGGAGATCTTTTGAGTGCACTCGAATCGGCTCGACGGGTCGAAATACGTGCATTGTTTGCAGGAGTGGAGTTCGAAGGCACACTTCGGACACTGGCCAACTTCAGTAAGAGAATTCAACACAGTTCCGCATTGCGCACAACGGGAGACGGTGCGAGTCGCAGCCATCTGCAGCGGCCGTGGGCCGAACGTATTCTCTTTGCGAGGCGGTTTTTCACCGGATCGCTTTTGCGGATCTTCGTTGCGATCCATGTAGCCAGGTTGGCGATATTTTCTGTCGGACACGAGCTTCTCCTGATTGTTCTATTCTCTCGCCTGCGGATGCGGTTCTCAAGTTGATTTACATTGGGGAGGCGCTGGCGTCTGAGTTCCGAACGGGGAAGGGCGCCCGGTCGGAAGGCGGCCTTGTGGTTTGTATTTCAGGAACTCGGATGCTACCATCCGATTAGTTCGAGGGAGGTCTAGCTATGTCGGATCGTAACGGCAACAGTCTCCTCTGGTTCCTGGCGGGGCTGGGAATTGGCGCTGTGGTCGGCGTACTTTATGCTCCGAAGGCGGGAGCCGAACTTCGTCAGGCGCTCCGGGAGAGAGCCGAGGAAGGGCGAGACTTCATGCGGGACCGCGCACGCGAAGCACGAACCCAGGCGTCGGATTGGGTAGACCGCGGACGCGACTACTTGAACCAACAACGGGATCAATTTAAGTCCGCATATGAGGCCGGACGCCAGGCATATCAAGACACCACGACGGGCGCGGACGAGACAGCCAAGAACGTCTGAGCGAAAGACAACCGGCAGTAAAGCTGAAGTATCCATGGACAACGTGACCATTTCTCTTGTGGCGGCAATTACGGCGGCGGTGGTGTTACAGGCGTTGATCCTCGTCGCGCTGTACCTGGCAGTGAGAAAGACCAGCGCCCGTATGGAAGCACTCGCCGAGGAAGTTAAGACGAAGACGATACCGACCTTGGAGACGGCGCAGTCCATGCTGACGGAGTTGCGGCCGAAGATTGAAACGATCGCGTCCAATCTGGCAGAAACTACAACCACGGTGCGGGCGCAGGTGCAGCGCCTCGATGCCACGGTAAGCGATGTCATCGATCGCACTCGCCTCCAGGTCATTCGCGCCGACGAATTGTTCGGACGTACTCTCGATAAGGTAGAAGAGACAACCGAGATGATGCACCACACGGTGGTGTCCCCGATCCGCCAGGTTTCGGGTGTTCTTCACGGCGTAACCGCCGGTCTGGGCTTCTTGCTGAACCGCAAGCGCGGACGCCAGAGGGAAGCGGTTGGCGTGCCACAGGACGAAATGTTTATCTAGCCCGAACGTCCACCTACTGCGCGCGCAACACTAATTCGTTTCCGCTCTCCAGCTTCACATTCTTCTTGTCCGACGTGAGCAGCACGCCTCGGTCGGGAGATCCCTTGGCCATTTCGACGTCAGAGATTCCGATTACGCCATGGCTTGACGCACTCACATGAGAAGACGTATTCGGGCGGATGGTCGCAGTTCCAGGAACGTCGTTGATGCCGGTGCTGTTTCCGGCAGCGTCCGTTGCGGGGCTGGGGCTGTTGCCTAGCATTCCGGGACTTCCGGTGCGGCCCGGCATCCCAGGACCAACCGCAGGATTCGAGGCGGAAGCGTCCGAATTACTAGTCAGGGGTGCAGCCATCGGCGCTGCCCCGATTGCCTGGATAGCTAGCAGCGAGGGAATCTGAGAGCCATCTTTGAGGACGATCCGATCGAAGCTGATCCCAAGCTCCGAGCGAGGGTGGTCTTTACTGCGAGCTTGAACTGTCGTCACGTGCCCAATGACCTTCGCCCCGCGTGGCGCGATGATCTTGCCTTTCGAGAGCAGCGGTTGCTCGAGCTTAGCGACGACCGGATCGCCGACTCGCACCTTCTTCGAGTCGACAGACTTGTCGATTTGAGCATAGATAATACTGCCGGGCTGGACACGATTCGCCGCTGTGCTGTCCGGGGTGGTTGCGGAAGCCGGTTCCTGCGCTTTTGTGCCGGTCTGTCCTTGGGTTCCAAGCTGCTGGATTGAAACTGAACCGCCTTGCGATGCAGCCGGGGTGGTGGGACTCTGTGCCACCAGCATGAGAGGCCCGACCAAACCAATCAGCATGCAACCTGCAATCTTCTTCATCGCTTACCTCGCCTCCGAAGCGGCTACGTGGAGGCTGTTCCACACAGCTAGGATGCAGAACGATTGCCACAAGTAGAGCGCTTTCGAGGAGGCGGCATCCACTCACCGATTCAGACAGTTAGACCGGAGTGCTGGGATATTTCGAGCAGGCACCGGGAGGCAAATTGTTCCTCTCACCATGTCAAAAAGCGAGAGAGAGCTCGCTTCCTGACTGGCAGGGACATGGATACCCGCTACTTTTGCATCACTCCAACCAGCACGCGCTGCGGATCGGTATCGAGAAAGAGAAGATTATTCGCGTCTACCTGATAAACCTGCATATTGAAGCCTGCGGCCTGTGTGTTTATGGTGGCGGTGCCGCGGCCGTTTCCAGTCATGGTGTAAGTGCTACCCGACACCGACAGGCCCTGAAGGATGTTGGCGATGCTGTTGACGTCCAGAGTGCCTCCGAGATTGCCGGCGCCGTCGGCTGTTACCTGACCGATGATGTCCTCTTCGGATGGACTGCTGCTGAAAGAGGGGACCGGGTCCAGCGTGCCCGTCCAGTTCAAAGCGTAACTGCCCGTGACACTGCCAGTCGAGAATGCGCCGAGCTGAAGTTTCGCCGCGCCTGTGGTTGTTCCATTGCCGTCGAGTTCAATCAGTTGCCAAGTACCGTTCGCGGCGGGATACGCGGCGAGCGTGATTCCGAACGAACCTGTATTGAGTGTCAGAGATGCCCGTCCGGTGGAAGAGATGCTGTACGAGCCGGTGGAAGGGAAGCTGAGGTTGGTCAAGCCGGCGTCGTTGAAATCGATGACGCTGCTAAGAGTTCCCGTGCCATTCGAGCTAAATACGCCTCCGATGCCCAACGCCAATAGGCCGGAGTCGGCTCCTCCGAGAGTGAACGCGAATCCGGAGTTCGCCGTGTTGAGGTTGAAAGGAGATGAGGCCTGCGCCAGAGCTTCTCCAGAGACGAATGGCGTCGTACTGGTGAGAGCGTCAGATTCAAGGAGCTTGAGATCTGTGGCGCTGACAACATAGAAAACGAAATTCTGTGTCCCGTATGGCGTGGACAGAGCCATGGTTCCCCGGCTGTTAGAGTTCACCGTGTAAGTACCCGTCAAGGGGCGATCGATCGCGAGTGCCAGGGTGTCGTTGACATCCACCTCGCCGGTGAGTGCGCCTTGACCGTCCATCGACCAGTCACCCGCGATGGCAGAGACTCCACTGTTAACGCCGGCACCGGATAGAGAAAATACATACTTTCCAGTCAGCTTGGCTAAGCTGAAGGCTGTTGGATCCTGTACATCGATGGCGCCGCTCGCAGTATTGCCGGTGTCGAAACAGGTGAGGAGCGCGTGGGAGGAATTCAGCATGGTGAACTGCCAATTGGGACAAACTTGAAGTCCGGTCAGAATGGCTGTCCCGCGAAGGTCGGTACCGACTGTGTATTTCCCGTTGAAATTGAAGGTGCGGCTCCCGTTTCCGATGTTAGCGTCCTGCGTACCGGTGATGTTGCCGTTTCCATCAGCGGTGAATGTGCCGACTCCGCTGATCACGGCGCCGCTGCTTCGGCTCTGTCCGGAAAACGAGAATGCGTACTGGCCATGCAGCATGCTGTTATTGCTGGGATCTCCCAGTCCGGGGCCGGAAATCGAATTGCCGCTGCCACCGCACGCGACCATGAACAGAACCAGCGTGCCCAGAATTGTTACACCCAACACTCGTTGCATTGCCAGAAGACGCTGAGATTTCATTGGAGCCTCGCGACACGAAGAGCTACTAGGGTCTTAACTCAAGCCTAAAGCAAAAGTTCTTGTGAGTATTACGGTGTTACCTAAGCAGTAAATTGTAAGTGGTAGGACTGGTGCTGCGAGGAGTTGGTTGCAAGTTGTTTTGTAAAAACAGGTTTACATTTATCAAGCTATGTAATCCAGCCGCCGCCGACCACGATGTTGCCGTCATAGAAAACGGCAGCCTGCCCTGGAGTGATGGCGCGCTGAGGCTCGTCAAATGCGACCCTTATTTCATCAGCCTCGGTTTGTTGGATTGAGGCTGCAGCCGGCTCGTGCCGATGTCTGATCTTCACGCTTACCCGCATGGACTGCTCCACGCCGGCAACTGAGATCAGGTTGATGCGCTTTGTAGTCAGCGTTTGCGAGTAGAGTTCGTCGCCACCACCGACAACTACCTGGCGGGAATCTCCTTTGATCTGGAGGACGTAGAGCGGGGATCCCGTTGCCACCCCCAGTCCCTTGCGCTGTCCCACGGTGAAGTTGTGGATGCCGGAGTGCTCGCCGATCACTTCGCCGTTTGCGGTGACAAGCTCGCCCGCTGTGTCGGGCAACGATTCACCCTGCTCGGCAAGATAGGCGTCCAAGAAGCGCTTGTAGTCGCCGCCGGGGACAAAGCAGATCTCCTGGGAATCTGGCTTTTCGGCGAGAGCGAGACCGTGGCGGCGAGCCAGTTCGCGGACCTCGGGCTTGGTTAGATTTCCCAAAGGGAAAATTGTCCGACTCAGCTGTTCTTGCGTGAGGCCAAACAGGAAATACGTTTGATCCTTCGAGAGATCCGCCGGGCGCTTCAGGAGCCAGCGACTGGACAGGTCGTCGAACTCGACTCGCGCGTAGTGTCCTGTGGCTAGCTGGTCGGCTCCGATCTGTCGAGCGGTGATCAGTAGTTGATCAAACTTCAGATGATTGTTACAGAGACTGCAGGGAATCGGCGTGCGACCCGAAAGATACTCCTCGACAAAGGGGCGAACCACGTCCTGCTCGAATCGCTCCTCCTGATTGACCACGTAATAGGGAATGCCGATGGTTTCGGCTACCCGGCGAGCGTCATACACGTCATCCAGAGAACAGCAACGACCCTGAACAGCTTCGGGCATGCCCTCACGACCCGCGAGGCGCCGCTGGTTCCAGAGCTGCATAGTTAAGCCGACTACCGTATGGCCGTCGGCCCGCAGCATGGCCGCGACCGTCGAAGAGTCGACTCCGCCGGACATGGCAACGGCGATGGTGGAAGAAGACGGCATTTGGCAATTAACAATCAGCTCTCTTGGTCCCAGCCTAAGTATTGGCTTTTCGCGTGAGCTTATGAGATGCAGACTCGGTCGCCACAGACTTACGCGTGTACCCGGCACGCGAAAAAGGGGCTAGGTGCCAAGTTCTAACTGCTGACTTTATTGTAAACCGGCGACAGCTCTCGCAGGCGGGCTACGGTTTCGGGGACTAACGCAGTCGCGTAGTCGATATCTTCGACGGTGGTTTGCTTGCCTAAGCTGAACCGGAGGCTGCTGCGGGCCTGAGCGGAAGACAAACCCATAGCGCTCAGAACGTGCGAAGGCTCAATCGCCCCCGAGGAGCAGGCTGCGCCCGTAGAAACGGCCAGCCCTTTCAAATCAAGAGCGATCACGAGAGATTCACCCTCAAGGTGAGAGAACTGGATGTTCGTGGTGTTTGGGACGCGGGGAGCGCCGGATCCGTTTACCTTCGTTTCCCCAACCGCGCCCAGGACGGCGCTTTCGAGCTTATCCCGCATCCGCTGGATCTTTTCGATTCCAGAGAGACCCTGTAGCGCTATTTCGGCTGCTTTGCCTAACCCGACGATACCTGGAACGTTTTCGGTTCCCGCTCGTCGCGAGCGCTCGTGCGATCCGCCGTAAAGCATGGGCTGCAGCAGAGTGCCTTTGCGGACGTAAAGCGCGCCAATACCCTGCGGCCCATGAATCTTGTGCCCAGAGATGGTTAGGAGATTACAGCCAATCTTATCGACTTCGATGGACACCTTGCCGGCAGCTTGCACCGCATCGGTGTGAAAGTGAACTTCTGCTTCGGCAGCAATCGAACCAAAATCTTCAACCGGCTGGATGACTCCGGTTTCGTTGTTGGCGAACATGATCGAGATCAGCTTGGTATGGGGGCGCAGGGCGCGGCGTACGTCGTCCGGGTTGACCAAGCCCCGATCATCTACGGGCAGGTACGTTACTTCGCATCCAATCGATTCAAGACGCTTGCACCCGTTCAGAATGGCATGATGTTCCACGGAAGAGGTGATTACGTGATCGCCTTCGCCGTTAAGACCGAATAATGCAAGATTGTCGGCTTCCGTGCCACCGCTGGTGAAAATGATTTCGGAGGGGCGGCACCCCAACAGTTTGGCTACCGATTCACGGGAGCGCTCCACCGCGGCACGCGACGACTGTCCTCGTTGGTGAATGGACGACGCGTTCCCAAATTGTTCGCCGAAGTAGGGTTTCATGGCCTCAAACACTTCGGGAAGCACGGGAGTCGTGGCGTTATTGTCGAGATAAACGCGGGGCATCACTTCATTCTACGATGACAGGTAAGGTGCGTCGCTGCCGAAATGCGGTCTGACGCCTTGAGAAGATATTTATAGCCAACCCTTGGTTCGCGCAATACGGGCGGCCTCTACGCGATTATTGGCACCGATTTTGCTTATTGCTTCTGACAGGTAGTTGCGCACAGTACCTTCGGAGAGCTCCAGTTGCACGGCGATGTCTGTACTAGCCAAACCTTCGCCTGCCATGCGGAGGACCTGGCGCTCACGATCCGTCAGTGGGTCGGGCGCGGTCCAGGCTTCTGCGGCGAGTTGCGGGTCGACGACGCGCAGCCCGCGACAGACACGTCGCACAGCGTCCGCCAGTTGCTCGGCGGGCATGTCCTTGAGCAGGTATCCAGAAGCGCCCGCATCCAAAGCACGCCGCAAATATCCAGCACGAGCAAATGTCGTCAGGATGATCACCTTGGTTGAGGACTGCCTGCGTTTCAGTTCAGCCGCGGCCTCAAGTCCAGTCATTTCCGGCATCTCGATGTCGGTGATGAAGACGTCAGGCTTCTCGGATAGGACGCAGGTCAGCGCTTCACGTCCATTACGCGCGCGGCCGATCACCGCAATATCGCCTTCAATCTCCAGCAAGGCTGCAAGTGCACCCAGAACCATTCCCTGGTCCTCTGCAATTACTACACGAATCGCTTTGTTCTTGTTGTTAGGCATGATCAAAGACGGGCAGCAGCTCTGAGTATTCGGTATTCACACATTCGGTTCAGCGGCGCAGTGCGATGGTTAGCGCTTCATTTCCAAAGGTACAGTGATCGTCAACTGTGTCCCAGAAGCAGAGTCGCGAACTAGTGTGCCTCCTAGAGCTTCCACGCGTTCGCGCATGCCGCGCAGGCCATTGCCCTCGATAATGTGTCCACCACGTCCGTCGTCCGCAACCGACACCGTGCAGGTGCCATTGTCCTGACTAACCTGCACGCGGCAATGCTTGGCATGTGAGTGCCGCACAACGTTGGTCACGGCTTCGCGCACAACCAATGATAGAACGGCTTCATGCGACGGGCTCAATTCAAGGGGACTTGCCTGGCATTCTGGCGAGATGCCCGCGGTTTCGAGTGTCGCCTTCGCCACCGCGAGTTCTTCGGCTAGACCCCGGGAACGGTAACCGCCGATGGCATGGCGCACTTCCGACAAGGCGTCACGCGAGATATTCTCTACCTCCTTGATCTCAGTCTTTGCCCGTACTGGATCGATGTCGAGCAGTTTTCCCGCCAGTTCCGATTTCAAAATGATGACCGATAGGGTATGTCCCAGAACGTCGTGGAGGTCGCGCGCGATACGTTCGCGTTCCGCGACCTTGGCGAGGTTCTCAATTTCTTCCTGGGCACGTTGCAGCCTACGGTCCGCGCGGTTGCGTTGAGCGAAGTAGATGTTTCCGATTCCCAGGAACACACTGAAGAAAACAGAGGAGAAGAGAAACCAGTTCGAAAGATGAAGTACCCAGTACTCACCGGCGGCCAGGAGCGCAACCAGAGCGATTCCTTTCGCGGCCGCACCTTCAGTCTCGGTCACGAATGGCAAGAAGGACGATGCATAAATGAAGAATCCTGCCGCGCCGCCGTTGAAGGGGGCATAAGCCACACCCAGTGCGACGAAACCAGCTATACAGGCCAGATTCCACGGGCGCTTCACCCAAAAAAATGTGAAATACAAAACCAGGAAAAGAAGTGTCCCGGCAATCGTGGCGATCCATTCTTTCCACCCGATATGGTCGAAGATGGGGTGGATGAAGAAAAATACCAGGTAGGCCAGCCAGATCAGCGGCGTCCATCCGTGTTCGCGATTGGAGGGTAGGAGGGGCATTGGTCAATCCTGTCCGCGCGAGTCGCTTCGCGCGACCGTACGAACGGCGCCATACCAGGTCAGAATGGCCGAGGGAAGCAGAACTGGCCACCAGTCCAACTTGCCGCAGACGGCGACCACGATAAAACAGAGCAGCAGCAGGGTCCAAATCCACTGCGTCGCGCTCCACCTGGTTCTTATCCGATGCCCGCCTATTTCAATGATGTGCGATGTGGATGCCATTCATGCCTCCGCCTTGACAAGTGCATGATCAGCGAGAACACCGGAGGGGACCAAGTGCCGATCATCATCGCCGAAGTATGACAAATGTCACGCAGGCTGGAGGAGAATCTGGGGTGCTGGGGCGTCAGGAAACTGGTTCGACGGGGCCGCCGGCTTCTTTCCATCCCTTGAAACCTCCGCCGACGTGCGCAACATTGGAGAGGCCCATCTCCTGCGCGGTGGCAGCGGCAAGAGCCGAGCGGCCGCCGCTGGCGCAGTAAAACAAGAACTTCTTTCCCGAAGAGAACACAGGATTGTGGTAAGGCAAAGAAGGGTCGAGGACGAACTCTAACATCCCGCGGTTGACGTGAATGGCGCCCGGAATCTTGCCGTCGCGTTTCAGTTCGGCGGAATCGCGTAAGTCAATGAAAACCGTGTCCGGATCTTTTGTCGCGTTCACCGCCTCCTGAACCGGGACGGTTTTCACTTTGGCGTTGGCCTGCGCCACCAGATCCTTTGCGCTTTTCATGGCTACCTCCAAAATGACAGGGGCTACTTCGGTTATGCCGCTTATCGGGCGACCTTCTTTTCCAGAGCGAGCGGACGGGCGCTACGGGGCGGACGTTTGCCATCACGCAACAGGCGAACGTCGATCTTCAATTCGCTAATCGTGCGGCTCAGGGTGTTGCGATGCATGCCCAGTTCTCGCGCCGCGCGGCATTGATTGCCCTTGTTTTCTTCAAGGACGGTCAGGATGAACTTCTTCTTGAACTCCCTGACGGCTTCCGAATAAAGAATATTGCTCTTGTACATCTGCAGAATAAGAGCTTCCAGCTGATCTTTCACGGCTTGTCTCTTTCTTAAATGAAGTCGTTTGGGACTGCTTACGTTCGGTTGCCGACGCTTACGGATGAGCGTCGCGCAACATGTTTAGTCCCTGGTAGAACTGTGCACGGAGCGGCGACGGTGCCACCCAGATTGCCGCCCTGCCGACCACCAGGAAGTACGGCGCCAACTGCGACCCCACCAAGTAACTCGATGTCGGTGTGAATGCAGTCATGACCATCAGCACGACGGCCACCATCAGACTGCCACGCAAGAGCCCGAACATCGCACCCAAAGCACGATCAAAAAACGTCAAACCAGCTTTTCTCATCGCCCAGCGCGTCAACTTGGCGATCAAACCGGCGATCACCATGACCGCTACAAAGATGATGAGAAAGCCGAAAACATTCGCTATCCATTCCGAGGTGACATGCGGCAAAAGAAAATATGCCACCCGCGGATATTGCCACGACGCGATCAAGTAGCCGATGACAGTCCCGGCCAACGAAATGACTTCGTAAAAAAAACCTTGAGATGCCGCAATCAGTACGGAAAAAACGATGGCCGCCAGGATGAACCAGTCGGCAACGTTCATCGTGAGATCCCGTCCGGGTCAGACATTCAGCTCGCGTCCGGTGAGCTGACGATACGCTTCAAGGTACTTCTCGCTGGTTTTCCGCGCCACGTCCGGGGGAAGGGCAGGAGCAGGAGGTTGTTTATTCCAGCGAATCTGTTCCAGGTAATCGCGAACGTACTGCTTATCGTAAGACTCCTGCGCGGTTCCCGACTGATACTTGTCGGCAGGCCAGAAGCGGGAAGAGTCAGGGGTAAGGACTTCGTCCGCCAAGGTAATGCCGGCGGCGGTGAGCCCAAACTCGAATTTGGTGTCAGCGATGATGATGCCCTTCTGGCGGGCGAAGTCAGCTGCAGTCGTATAGAGTTTCAGGCTGATGTCGCGCAACTGGCGTGCCTGGCCGGGATCAACGATCTTGCACATCTCCTCAAACGAGATGTTGACGTCATGTCCAGTTGTCGCCTTAGTTGCCGGGGTGAAGATCGGTTCGGGCAGCTTGTCCGATTCCTTGAGACCCGAAGGAAGCGGAATACCGCAAACCTTGCCACTCTCCTTATATTCCTTCCATCCCGACCCGGAAAGATAGCCACGCACCACACACTCCACGGGGAACATGTCGCCCTTCACCACCATCATGGAGCGGCCACGAAGCTGGTTGGTGTACTTCTTTACGTTAGCGGGATAGCGGTCTACCTCAGCCGTAACAAGGTGGTTGGGAACGATGTCTTTTAAATACTCGAACCAGAACAAGGAGATTTGGGTGAGCACGCTTCCCTTATGAGGGATGCCAGTTGCAAGAACGTAGTCGAAGGCCGAGATGCGGTCGGTGGCAACAAACAGCAGGTGCTCGTTGTCAAGGCGGTAAACGTCACGGACTTTGCCGCTTGCGAACAGCTCTAGTTCTGGGAAATCAGTCTGCAGGAGGACGGAATCAAGCAATTCGGTGGTCATATTGGAATTTTATCGCGAAGGAGCGTTGCGTATTCTAGCCGTCCCATTCTTTTTGTCAACGACATATGTCACGAAGAAACTGTCAGCTTGAAACGCAATGGAGGTGTTCTGATTGCAGTTCCACAAAGACCGCGAAAGTCAAGCCCCACAAGCGTTCTACTAGAGTGTGAGTTGTGGAAATTCTGAGGACAGCAGAGGAAAAGCTGGGCAGAAACTCTGGAGAGAGTGCGCGGGCCCGGTGACCCGCGCAGAGAAGCGGACCTAGGCGGTTGCGCCGAAGCGCACTGATACCAGTTTCGATACGCCGGGTTCCTGCATTGTCACGCCGTACATCACGGGCGCGATACTCATCGTCTTCTTGCTGTGGGTAATAAGGACAAACTGCGTCTGTACACTCATCTCGCGGACGAGTTCGGTGAACCGGCCGACATTGGCTTCGTCCAGAGGTGCATCGACTTCGTCCAGAATACAGAACGGGCTCGGCTGGTACTGGAAAATGCCGACCAGCAGCGACAACGCTGTCAAAGCTTTTTCGCCACCGGACAGAAGGAGTACATTCTGCAGCTTCTTTCCGGGAGGAGAGGCGACCACGTCGATGCCGCTTTCGGCGCTATTTTCTTCATCGGTGAGACGCATGAACGCGTGTCCGCCGCCAAAGAGCTTTACGAAGGTCTTCTGGAAATTTTCGTTGATCTTGTCGAAAGCCTCCTTGAACTTCTCGCGCGAAACGGTATCGATTTCTTTGATAGTCGCTACGGTGTTCTCAATGGATTCGAGCAAGTCTTTGCGCTGGGTTTCCAGGAACTGGTGGCGCTCGGCGGTTTCCTTGTACTCCTCGAGAGCCATCATGTTGACGGGGCCCATGTTGTCGAGACGAGTGCGCATCTCCCGGTAGGCAGCATCTTCCTGCGTCAGTTCTTCACCGGAGAGGATGGAGAGCATGGGGTCGGCCATCAATTCGTGCCGTTGGACACCTAGCTCATTGAGGCAGGATTCGGCCATATACTGCGCATCCGATTGGAGCTTTGCGGATGAGGCAGAAAGCTCGCCGCGGCGGTCCCGAGCCTGGTCGAGAAGAAGGCGCGCATTCTTCAAGGCATCCTCAATTTCCACCAGCCGGGCTCGGACCTGCTCGGTTTCAAACTGCAGCAGGCTCTCCCGAACTTCTGCGGCATTGCGCTCAGCGTCGAGCCCTAGAACTTGTTCGGCGAGTTGCTCATTCTCGGTCTCACGTTGCTGTTTTTCGGCCAGCGACGAGTCGTACTGAGATTGCAGGGCTTGCAGCCTTTCCGTCATCTCAGCGACCAGACCCTCGATTCTCTGCAGAACCGCAGCGGCGGCACGATGACGCTCGGCCAAGGTGGCGACATTGGCCATGCGTTGCGAGGCAGTCTGAGCGGCAGTGTCCCGCTGCTCGCGCAGGGCCGCCAGAGCCGCCTGACCTGCGGCCGTGGACTGCTCGAGCTCTGTGCGTTTGGCTTCAAGAGCTTCAACCTCGGTTTGGCGAGTTGAAATGTTGGCGAGCTGCTCGTCACGCTCCCGGCCCAGGCGTGATAACTCCTGACGGGCGGTGTGAAGGCGTTCGGTGACCCGCGACATCTCTGAATCCAGCTGCTTGAGCAAGTGACCGGACGTCATCACTTGCTTCTCGGCATCGCGCTTTTCGCCTTCCAGGCGATCCAGCAGGGAAGTGAGTTCGCTGATTTCTCTGCCAAGCGTCAGGACGCGGTGTTCTTCGGTGCGGAGGGCGTCTTCCAGCTCGGCAAGAGCTTTGAGCACGTCGCGGAGCTCACGCTTCATCGAAAGAGGGCCTTCGGCGCGCTGCTTGCCACCCGTAACGGTCACATTATGGAAGCACTCACCTGACTGGGCGGACAGGAAGAAGGCATCCGGATTCTCAAGCGCCAGCCCGCGCCCAACCCCAGAGTCTGGAACGATATAGCCATCGCGGAGCTTGGGCAGGATGACTTCCAGAGATTTTCCGAAGCCATCTAGAACGCGAATACAGTTCTTGAGAGGAACAATCGGCTGCATCGGCAGCGATGGCCGGGCATTCTCGTCGACCGCGAAAGAGAACTTTGCCTGGGCGTCATTGGGGTGGACGAGGAAGGTAGCGCGACCATCGACATCGGAACGGAGCAGCCGCAGTCCTTCATCGGCGGCATCCCAAGACTTCACAACAACGTAGTTCAACTCGTCGCGTAAGAAGTCTTCCACCACGCCTTCATACTGGGATTCAACTTCGAGAAAGTCCGCGAGGACGCCCGCCGGCGCCATGCCACCTTGCAATCCGCCGGACTGAAAGAGACGCCGCACAGACTCGGTGGAATAGCCATGCTCGGCGATGACCGCTTCGAGCGATCCTTTCTTTCCGATGAAGGAGGCGTACTCAGCGCGTAACCCATCCAGGCGGCGCTTGGAATCGACTTCTTCTTTACGCTTATAATCCAAGTCCCGGCGCAGCTGGAAAATCTCATCGCCCAAACCTGTGGCGCGCTGGGAGACAGTTTCGAATTCGAGGGCCAATTGCCCGCGTTGCCCTCCAAAGGCCTCGACCTGGGAAGCTGCAGTCGCGATCTCGGCTTCCAACCGAGTTGACTCGCGGTCGACCGCCGCCAGGCGTTCTTCGGCTTGCGTAAGCTGATTGCGGAGGTTTGCGGCCGAGGCGACGACCTCCATGATGCCCACTCGCGCCTGCTCCTGCTGGCGCTCGAGTTCAGCGAGGCTTCCAGCGATGGTCGCCGCATCTTGCTGCGAGAGCTGGTGTTCCTGTTGAGCGGCAGCCAAGTCGCCAGCCGCCGAGTCCAGAACCTGACGATTGGTCTCGAGTTCAGTTTGGAGACCGGCCAGCTTGAACGAAACCTGCGTCAATTCGGATTCGGAATTCGAGGCCCGCACCAGCAGTTCCTGGCAGCGCTCCTCGTTATGTTTGCGCCGGGCGTGCGCGCGATCGATCTCCAGGGTGATCGACGACATGCGCTCGCGATTCTGGCGCAATTCGGTGTCGATGGCATACCCACGCTGCGTGCGTTCGGAGTGCTCGCCTTCCATCTGCTGAACCGCTTCGGTCTGCACCCGCATGTCTTCGGAGACCGCATTCAGTTGTTCGTCGAGTCGCATCGTCTCCTGGTCGATCTGCGCGAACTTGCTCGCCAATACCACCCGGAGCTTAGCCCGCATTTCGTCGCGCAGCTTGGCGTAACGCTCGGCCTTGGCAGCCTGGCGCTTCAAGGAGTTCATCTGCCGCGTTACTTCGTCGAAGATGTCATTGACACGAGAGAGGTTTAGCCGGGCTTCTTCAAGTCGAGCTTCAGCCAGTCTTTTCTTGGTTTTGAACTTGGTGACGCCCGCGGCCTCCTCAATAATGGCGCGGCGGTCCGTCGGACGACTGCTCAGGATTTGGCCAATGCGTCCCTGCTCGATCAGGGCGTAAGACTCGGGTCCCAGCCCTGTGCCCATGAAGAGCTCTTGGATATCGCGCAACCGGCAGAGCTTGCCATTCAGAAGGTACTCGCTATCCCCGGTACGGAATAGGCGGCGAGTTACGCAGATCTCGCCGGCTCGAAACGGTTGCTGGTTGAACTTCCGGCGGCGGATCTTAAGTACTACATGAGGAGCTTGGGGCTGGTCTGCGGATGCCGGAGCTTCGGGACTTATTCCATCTGCTGCGGCTTGGGGAACTTCGCCTTCGACTTCTTCGGTCTGACCGGGCTGAGCTTCCTCTACGGCGCGGTCGGTCTCTTCGGCGCGGCGAGAGCGTAACTCAGCTTCGTCCCAGTCTTCCGAACCTTCGGGCAGTTCGTCTTGCACGTCGATTTCGGTGGGGTCATTCTTGTCGGCTCCCCCGTAGACTTCGGGGTCGATAAGCGTCAGGGACACTTCCGCCATGCCTGTCGGCTTGCGGTCGCGGGTACCTGCGAATATGACGTCTTCCATGCGCGATCCGCGGAGGGTTTTGGCAGACTGCTCCCCCAGTACCCAGGAAATGGCGTCCGCGATATTGGACTTCCCGCACCCGTTGGGTCCGATGATGGCAGCCACACCTTCGCCATGGAACTTCAGCTCGGTACGGTCGCAGAAGGATTTAAACCCCAGGATTTGCAGCTTTTTCAGTTTGAGCAAGTCGTACTCCTTCGGCCGCTCGTGCGCGATGCGCAAAAGCTCCGTTTGGCGCTTGGCTGGGGCGCGCTGCTCTGGTCTTTACCCGCCGGAAGAGGCTCGTTACTACTTGGATGCCCTCCCGTGGTCGCTGGGGACAGACGGCTTCCCGCACGCGCGGAATAGCACGGATTGCAGCTACTGTACTGGGGAAAGCCAGCGCGGGTCAAGATATGCAACACAATATCTTGTGGGTATCTCGTCCCGACCCTATTGTATGGCATACACAATGCAGCCAATGCCTAGTTTTGGGGTGAGGAAAGTAGAGGAAGGGAAAATCGGCGAGAGCGCTTTTAGCGTAGCGCGAAGGGGGCGCTGGCGCAAAAGAAAAATCGGTCAGAGGGCCGCCTCGGCGGATGTTGCGTGGTGTACACGCCGCCGGAGGAAGTGGACGCCAACGTACAGGCCGAGAGCTTCGGTGACCAGCAGCGCATAGGCCGTCACAATGAAGGTAGTTCCCCAGGGATTCATTGGCTGCGCCTCGATGTGGTCGGGACCGCCAGCCAGAAAATGATGAAACAAGCCGAAAGCCAGCGATACAAACATCGAGATCGACAGCAGAATCAGTCCAAATCGGGCCGCCCTGTGTGTCCAGACGAGTGCCACTGCTACTAGGGGACAGGCCAGCACAAAGGTCTTCACAAATAGCGACCCGACGGCGGAGAGACCGACCCCGAGTTCATGATGAGCGAGACCATGCCCGATGGTGACAAGCAAGTGAGCAAGTACGATCGATGTCGCATATACCGCTGCCCGGTTCATCACGATCTCAGTATCACGCTTGAGGTCAGTACTTCACGATCGCAGCAAACGACTTGGGATCCAGGCTGGCACCGCCGACAAGGGCTCCATCGATCTCCTCTTCCGACATGAGTGCCTTCGCGTTCTCAGGCTTTACAGACCCGCCATAAAGGATGCGAAGCTTGCCGGCGAGTTCGTCGCCCAAAGATTTGGCCACTTCGCCGCGGATGAGTGCATGCGCTTCCGACGCCAGTTGAGGCGTGGCTGTTTTGCCAGTGCCGATTGCCCAAACCGGCTCGTATGCGACGACCAGCTTTGCAGCCTTCTTCCCGGAGAGTTTGTGAAACGCACGCGTACACTGGCGGCGAAGCACATCTTCCGTGATGCCGGCTTCGCGTTCTTCCAGAACTTCGCCCACGCACACAATAGGCACAAGTCCGGCTTCAAGCGCCGCTTTCAGTTTGAGGTTCACCGTGTCGTCGGTCTCCCCGAAATATTGGCGTCGCTCGGAGTGGCCGATGATGACGTGGGTGCAGCCGAGCGAGAGCAACATACTGGTCGAGATCTCACCAGTGAAGGCACCTTCCTTCTCCCAGTAAACATCTTGCCCGCCAACAGCGACGTTTGAACCCTTTGCGGCTTCGATCGCGGCGGGTAAGTTGATGAACGGCGGACAGACAGTGATTTCGTCGCGGTCGTGGCCGGAGATGAGGGGCAGGAAGTCACGGAAGAAATCGCGGGTCTGGTCGGGGTTCTTGTACATCTTCCAATTAGCGGCTATCAGTTTTTTTCTCATTGCGAGCTCTTTTCGATTTCATATGGAGATGAGGTTTTATTGCGAAGCTTTTCAGCTGCTGCTATGAAGGTGCGCAACGTGTTTCGGTCGAATAGGACAAAGCGAACTTGTAGGAGATGAGTCGTTGCCCCAAGTGACTCGATCACGGTGCGTATGGCAATAGGGGCGGCTTCCGGAACTGGGTAGCCGTAGGCTCCTGTCGAAATCGCAGGGAAAGCGACCGAAGCGACACCGTGCTCGTCGGCGACTCGAATGGATTCGCGATGACAGCTAGCCAACTCTTCTCGCTCCCGGGGCGTGCCAGTCGAATAAACCGGGCCAACGGTGTGAACGACGTATTTGGCTGTTAATCGGCCACCCGTGGTGATCACGGCTTTGCCAGCGGGAAGATATTTGATTTCGGAAACGATTCGCTTGCACTCGGCCAGGATGGCGGGGCCACCGGCGCGGTGAATAGCGCCGTCTACGCCACCTCCGCCGAGCAGGGAAGAATTAGCAGCGTTGACGATTGCGTCGGTGGTTTCCTTCGTGATGTCGGCTGGTCCGTGAAACTCCACGGTCTTGCCGCCATCGAGCAGCAGGCGCATTGTGAAGTCGCCTGGCATGAAGGTCAGCGTTTGTCGGTGAGCGCTTCGACGCCCGGCAGTTTCTTGCCTTCGAGAAATTCGAGCGAAGCCCCGCCACCGGTGGAGATGTGGGTGATCTTATCGGCTACACCGGCCGCATGGACCGCTGCGACCGAGTCTCCGCCGCCGACAATCGAGATTGCTCCTGGATTTTCGGCCACTGCCTCGGCGACCTTAAACGTCCCCTTAGCGAAGGGCGAGATTTCGAAGACACCCATAGGACCGTTCCACACGATGGTACGCGCGCGAGAGATTTCTTCGGAGAAAAGCTCGACTGTCTTGGGGCCAATGTCGAGGGCCATAACGTTGTCGGGAATGGGCTGGCCTTCGCCGACTGTTTTCACGAGAGCATTGATGTCAGGTTTTTCGGCAACCACATGATCGACGGGCAGAAGGATCTTGACATGCCGTTGCTTGGCCTGTTCCAGGAGCTGTTTGGCGAATTCGACCTTGTCAGCCTCGAGCAACGATTTCCCGATCTGCTGGCCTTGTGCCTTCAGAAAGGTGTACGCCATTCCGCCGCCGATGATGAGAGCGTCGACCTTGGTCATCAGGTTCTGAATGACCGGGATTTTGTCGCTAACCTTAGCACCCCCGAGGATGGCTACGAACGGCTGCTCGGGATTGTGCAGGGCCCGGCCAAGGTACTCGAGTTCCTTCTCCATAAGAAGACCGGCGGCTGACTTGGAGACGAACTTGGTAATCCCCGCGGTGGAAGCATGTGCGCGATGCGCGCTCCCGAACGCGTCGTTTACGTAATAATCACAGAGGCTGGCGAGTTGTTTTGCGAACTTCTCGTCGTTGGCCTCTTCTTGCGCGTAAAACCTGAGGTTCTCGAGAAGCAGAGTTTGACCTTTTTCGAGCTTATTGGCCATCTCCTCGGCTTCCACGCCAACACAATCGGGACAGAAGCCGACATTTTCGCCGCGCGCCAACTCTCGATCGAGCAGCATGCGCAGGCGCTCGGCGGCCGGCTTCAGACTCATCTTCGGATTGGGTTTGCCTTTTGGGCGTCCGAGGTGAGAGGCGAGAATGAGGCGAGCGCCGTGTCGAAGGGCATATTCAATCGTGGGAAGCGTTTCCCGGATGCGCGTGTCGTCCATGACGCGCCCATCATCGAGAGGAACATTGAAGTCGACACGCATGAAAATGCGGTGTCCATTCAACGGCAAATCTTTAATAGAAAGCTTGGCCATGGCAGTCGTCCTTGGAAGTTGGAGCCGCGAAGTCCGGCTGCGTGTTCGCGGCTTGGTGCGCGCCCCACGCAGCTCGGAGGTCGTTGCGGTTGCCGTTTGTTTCCGGCGCTACTTCTTACAGGCCCTTGCTGGCAATGTAGTTCACCAGGTCACGAACGCGGCAGGAATAGCCCCATTCGTTGTCATACCAGGAGATTACCTTGACGCAGTTACCGGCGACCACGAGCGTCATAGGCGCGTCGACGATCGAGGAACGTGAGTCGCCACGGAAATCCATAGAGACCAATTCGTTTTCCTCGTAACCGAGATAGCCCTTGAGCGGCCCGCTCTCGGATGCCTTCTTCAACGCGGCATTCACCTCTTCTTTGGTGGTTTTCTTCTCGACGAATGCCACCAGGTCGACGACCGAGACGTTGGGAGTCGGTACGCGCATCGCGAAACCATCGAGCTTGCCGGCCATATCGGGAATGACCAGCTTCAGAGCCTTGGCCGCTCCAGTGGATGTCGGAATCATGGATACGGCCGCAGCGCGCGCGCGACGCAGGTCTTTGTGGGGGAAGTCGAGGATGACCTGGTCATTGGTGTAGGAGTGGATCGTGGTCATCGTGCCGCTTTGAATCTTGAAATTGTCGTGGACGACCTTGGCGATCGGCGCCAGGCAATTCGTAGTGCACGAAGCATTGGAGATGACATGGTGCTTTGCTGCGTCGTATTTGTCCTGATTTACGCCGAGCACCAGGGTCACATCTTCGTTCTTAGCGGGGGCGGTGATGATGACCTTCTTCACCGGGCCGCGTAGATGCTTCTTGGCATCATCGGCATTGGTAAAGCGGCCAGTGGATTCGATCACGACCTGAGCACCAACCGAAGCCCAATCCAGCTGTGCCGGATCCTTTTGGGCGAATACCTTGATGGTCTTGCCGTCGACCTGAATACTGTCAGCGCCTGCCGTAATCTTGTTGGGAAGATTGCCGAGAATCGAGTCGTATTTCAGCAGGTGAGCCAGGGTTTTAGGGTCGGTGAGATCGTTAACGGCCACGAATTCCAGGTTGGAATCCTGCAGTGCGGTACGAAAAATATTGCGGCCGATGCGTCCGAATCCATTAATGCCTACTTTAATCGCCATTGCGCCTCCGTAAGATAACTGCGACGGTATGAATCAGAAGCTACCAGTTACATGGGGTAAACAAATGATGTTAGCAGGGCAACGGAGCGAGCAGCAAATACCGAATTCCGATAAAGGTGTTTCAATTTCCAAATGCGGAACGAAGTGAAAGGCGTGGCGCTCAGCAGTGGAGGTTAAGTCGCGCGAGGCCGGCCCGTCGATCATCAGGAAGAATAGCCGGGAAATTTCAGCTCTATGAAGACACTGTTTTTACTCCACAAAAACGGCACCCTCATCAACCAGTATTTACGCCTGAGAAGTTGGCGAGCATGGCTGAATTCTTCGCTGGCCATTACCCGAGCGCGAGCCGGGAACTCCGGCCCAATGATCCTGCCCCGGATCGTCGAGGGCGCAACCCGAACCTCAGGATTGTTACGAATGCGCTTCACTTTGCCAGAGTTGGGGTTGGTGAAGACATAAAGCTTCCCATCTTCCTCAGCGAACCAGACGGGCGTGAGTATCGCTACACCAGTCTTGCGAAACGTAGCCAGGGAAATGTATTTGTGTCCGCGCAGCTCACTGGGGATCGCTGATGACATAATTCTGATTTTAACGACTTGGAAGAGACGCCGTGAGGCGAAGTCGAGGCGAAATCGCGATCAGGTGCTCGCACCAGCACCGGAATTGCTCCCAAGTACCTCCGTGTGTTACAAGCCATGCATGCGGAAATGGATGCGCGAGCGCTTGAAGCGCCGCAAGCAGCAGTCCCCGGCGGCGAAACCAACACAGGAAACAGCGCAAGAGCCGCTACAACCCGCCTACTTCAACGCCGAAGACTCGAAACGCGAGGACGAAACCGTCCCGGAGCAGACGTCAGACAAATCTGAACAGCAGGTCAGCGCGGCCAGTACCGAGGAGAGCCCGAGTTCCACTCCGGCAGAGTCGACAGGAAATGCGCCAGACCGGTCACGCCGGCGCCGGCGGCGAGGTAGAGGCGGGCGCGGCCGAAACCGCACCGAGACGCCCGTTCAACCCGCACCGATGCGCGAGCAGGAAGGGGAGGCTGGAGAACCGGCTAGTACTGCGCCCGCGGCACCGGCGGCTCAAACGCTGGCGATTCCGCAGAAACCAAAAGGAATTGTTGTCCTGGCAATCGGGCTTCCGGGATCAGGTAAAAGTTCGTGGTTCAAGCGACATAACATTCGCCCACTTTCGAGCGACCTGCTTCGCGAAATTTTGTTTGACGATGCTACCGAACAGAGGTTCCAGGACTTGGTTTTCTCGAATCTTCGTTCGATGCTGAAGGCACGGCTGATCGCGCGGCGCCCCATGAATTATGTAGACGCGACGAATCTTTCGCCGCACGAGCGTCACACGTGGATCAAAATGGCCCATGACTATGGGTACGAGGTTCAGGCCGTGTTTTTTGATGTGCCGCTTGAAGTCTGCATGGAGCGCAATGAACGCCGGAAGCGCATCGTTGCCCAGGATGTGATGCACCGGATGGCAGGGAAGCTTCGGGCGCCCAAGTTTGAAGAAGGTTTCTCGAAGATCACGGTCGTACGAGTAAAGAAAAAGGACACCGGATCCGAGCCTCTGATTGCGGATTAGGCAGGCTGTGGTTCGATTGCTCTTCGGATTCACCCTTTCAGATACGGCAGCAATTCCTTGAACGCGGGGCTGCCCGATGAACGCAGAAGTTCGTACATAATCATCTCGGTGGACGAAATGACCGCCCCGGCCGCCTGCATTCTGCCCAAGCCAACTTTCCAGTTCCATTCAGAACGCGACCCCACGGCGTCGGATGCAACGTGTACGAGATAACCCTCGCGTAAGCCACCTAGCGCGGTTTGCATCACGCAAATGTGGGTCTCCATGCCGCAGAGAAGGATGGTGTTGCGGTTACCCGGCATACGTTTCAGCACGGAGCAGAACACGTCGCTGCCGAAGCAGGAAAACTGCAGCTTGTCTATCGCGTCATGAGTGGGAAGCAGGGAAGAGATCGCTGGCACCGTGTTTCCGAGACCCTTTGCATATTGCGTGCTCATGACGACGGGGATCTTCACGATATTGGCGAGTCGGATGAGCAGTCGGGAATTCTTGAGCAGTTGCTCCTTATTGAAGATAGGCGGCAGCAACTTCTCCTGGATATCGACGACGACCAGAGCGCATTGGTCGACTTCCAGGGGACGACGGGCGATCTCGTGATAATCGGTGAGTTCAGTAATGCTTCCGGTGGTAGCGGCCATAGGTTCTCCCTTCTGCCTGAATCTTAGATTCTAGCGCCGAGAGAGAGTGAAGTGGTCGGCCCCGGACGGGGCGATGATTCGCGGAATTCAACCATGGTGAATTGCGCGACGGCCCAGTCCGTGGTCAATCGTGCAGGAGTTCTGCCTAAGTGGCGAACGGATTCGTTACGCGGCGATGCGACACTGATCGTGGCCGCAACCGCACTCCGTTCGGCTGCCCTGGCCGTGCTTCATTGATTCTTCGCAATTGGTACTGCAGTACTGGCTGCCGGGCTGAGTTGGGCATGTGCAGGCCGGGTGGGCACACTGGTTAGAAGTAGGATTCGTGACCGTCGCGCTCATGGATGACCTCCGTGGATTCGATGGTCAGATGGACATCGCAACCATGGAGTTGCTTTCGGTACTGCGGTTGACCGGAACTGCTTATCTCCATAGAATCAAAGAGACTCGGACCATTCCGGGTTCCAACCGCAAGTTGCTGCCCCCTCGTTCAACGGCAGGACAGCTGACTCTGGATCAGCATATCGGGGTTCGAATCCCTGGGGGGCAGCCAAATCTTTTCAATCACTTCCGTACTTTTCTTGTCCCGATGACTAGTCTCCGGTTGCGCGGGGGTTGCAGATGGTTGCAGGGTTGTTTTGAGTGCAGGTCGATTGAGACCGTCGATACAAGCGACAATAGCGCACGCGGGCCGCTATAGACTTCCTTCTTCAAACTGCAAAACCCGAAGCGCAAGACGATACTCATATCCAGCTTGAGAGTTTCCGATCTGAGCCTGGGTTTGCTGAAGTTGCGCTTGACTCAACTCAACAATGGAACCCAAGCCCAACTTATACCGGGTTTGTGCAAGGTCCAGTGCGCGATTTGTCTGGTCGAGGAGCTCGGCTGCGACCGTTAGCCGCTGATATGCGGTGTTCGCACCCAGCCATGCCTTGCGGACATCGCGAGCCGCCCGGTTACGAAGATCCAGAAGCCGTTGGTGGGTTGCCTGTGCGCGCAGGTTTGCCTCCTGCGTTCGCGCTGCATATAAGAAGCCATTGAAGAGCGGGATTTGTACATTCACCCCGACGGCCCCGTACCAGTTGGATAGGCGATCGTCTCGAACCGGGGTGTCTCCGATGGCACCGAGAGCGCTGATCGTGGGAAACAGCCGATCACGCTCAGCTTTCTTGAGTTTTACCTGCGACTCACCTTCAAATTCCAGGGCAAGAAGATCGGGACGATGGCTCAGCGCCTGTGCAATCGAATCGTCCACGGTGCCGGTGGGTGCGGTCAAAGGCTCGCTATCGTCCACTACATCGACATTCTGAAGACCGGGATAGCCAAGAATTGCCGAGAGTGTGGACAGTGCGGACTGTGAATTGTTTTGTGCATCCAACTGGAACAGCTTTGCCTGCGACAGATTCACATTGGCGAAACTGAGGTCCAAATCAGATTTCAGTTTGCTCTGTGTCAATGCCGCAACCTGGTCGCTCAGCAGTTGGCGTGCGTTTACAGTCTGTTCGGCAACTTTTAAAACGGCCTGACTTTGTAGCACGTCGTAAAAAGCCTGGTCGACAGCCAGCAAAATCTGTTCCTTGGTTGCAAGCATGTTCTGGTCATCTGCTTTTGCTCCCAAGCGGGCACTCGCGACCAAGTTACTTGTGCGGCCGAAATCGGTAATCAGTTGGCTGACCGTCGCCCCCGCGGCTGCCCTGGCGAAAATGATGGGATTGTTGAGACCACCGGCGGCGATTCGACTATCGTCGTGCGCGTCGACAGCGGTCAGGTTCGCAACCGCAGTCGGCCAAAGTGCGGACTTGGCTTCGCGTGTCACCTGTTGAGCCGCCAGAGCCGTCAGGCGTGCGACGGATATGGACGGGTTGTTTCTCAGTGCAATTGTTTCCGCATCCTTTCGCGACAAGTGCGAGACACCAGGGATACTCCGGTCCGAGCCTTGCGCCTGCTGGCTTCCACGATTGCTCGCCGTACTCTGGGGAGCGAATGCCCGCGGCGCCGCCGATGGACTTTCTGGCAGCTTCTCTTGGCTAAACGAAAGCACCGCCAGGAGAGGAATAACCACTATCAGACGCGTCCATTGCTTCATTCGGGCGCACCTGCGGCAGTAGTCTGGTTCCCATGAAACCAAAGGTAGGCGGCCGGCACGAGATATACGGTGACGAGCACCGAGACAACCAGGCCGCCAATGATAGCGGTAGCCAGTGGGGCGTAAGCTTCGGCACCTGTTCCAATTTTCATTGCCATTGGTATCAAGCCGATCACTGTGGCCAGTGAGGTCATCAGCACGGGGCGGAGCCGGATCCTGCTGGCTACAGCAACCGCCTCCTTCAAGGGCTTTCCTTCCAGCCACAACGCCCTGGAAAAATCGACGATGAGAATGCTGTTGGAAACTACGATGCCCACCATCATCACCAGCCCCATGAGAGACATGATGTTCAGCGTGGTTCCAGTCAGCAGAAGAATCAGCAGTACCCCGGCGAGCCCAGGAGGAATTGCGAACAGGATAATGAACGGGTCGAGAAATGACTGGAATTGCGCAACGAGAATCAAGTACACCAGTGCGATCGACAGTAACAGGCCGATGCCGAAACTCGTGAAAGAAGCCCGCATGCCCTGAACTGAGCCTCGCAAATCGATCCGAACTCCAGGTGAAAGCTTTGTGTCTGAAATGATTTTGTCAATCGAACGGGTCAAGTCACCCAAGTCCTCGTTTTTAGGCGCGACGTACACATCAATGACGCGACGCAGTTGATAGTGGTCAACTTCCGTGGGCGACTCGATAGGCTCGACGTTAGCGACCGAGTCGAGTTGGGTCGTGCGTTCGACCCCGGAGCCTCTTATGGGTATTTGTTTCAGATCGGTCAGCGAATGTATCTCGCTCTCCGGGTATTGCACTGTCAGCAGGTAGTCGTTGCCGCTTTTGGGATCCACCCAGTAACTGGGAGCGATCATCTGGTTTGAAGTAAGCGCCGTAATGACGTTATCGACCACTTCTTTTTGGCTTAGACCGGCGAGACTCGCTCGTTCGCGATCAATATCAATCTTCAGAGCCGGGTAATCCACATCTTGTGGAACGAGGACGTCGCTTACGCCCTTCAATCGGCGGATCTGGTTAGCGATGCCACTCGCAGTCTGATATGTCCGATCAAGATTCATCCCGCTGACCTGCACATCGATCGGGGCCGGCAGGCCCAGGTTTAGTACTGAATCCACTAATCCGCCAGACTGGAAATATGCGCTGAGTTGAGGTAGATGGTTCCGCAATGCCAGGCGGACGCGGTTCATGTACTCGTAACTGCCTACCTTGTGCCCCTCGCGAAGGCTGACCTGTACGAAGGCCGTATGTTGCGCTGAGTTTGGCGTGTAAATAGCCGAGAACCCGGGAGTGACCCCGATATTAGAAACGATCATTCCAAGCTCGTTCGGCGAGACTACCTGCCGAATCTCATCTTCGACGAGCTTGACGTCTTGCTCTGTAAGCTCCAGCCGAGTGCCCGATGGGGCTTTCAGATTGATAACGAATTGCCCCGGATCAGTTCGTGGGAAATACGCGACTCCCAGCAGTGGATACAACGAGAAGCTGAGGACGGCGGTACCGACCAGGCCAATAGTTGTGATCGCCGGGCGCAAAAGCGAAACGTCGAGCGTGTGATCGTAACGACGTAAGAGCTTTTCGAAGTATCGATCGAAAGTCGCGATCAGACGTCCGAAGCCGGAATCGGAAACTTGATGTTCACCGACCAGATGCGGAGATTTGATCAGCTTGGCGCAGAACAAGGGCACCACAGTCATGGCAACCACGAAGGACGCCAGCATGGAGAGCACAACTGCCAGAGCAAGAGCAATGAAGAGAAACCGGCTCACTCCATACAAGAACACCACAGGGAAGAAGACTACGATCGTGGTTAA
This sequence comes from Terriglobales bacterium, assembly GCA_051984555.1. Taxonomy (GTDB): domain Bacteria; phylum Acidobacteriota; class Terriglobia; order Terriglobales; family Acidobacteriaceae; genus Gp1-AA122. The sequence goes on from JBPYEW010000174.1 coordinate 39,986, forward strand.
TGTCGCTGCCAACACGGGCAGCGCTACTTCCTGCCCCCCCATCTCCGCGGCGACCTCGGGCGGCTCTCCCATTTCCATATGGCGAAAAATGTTCTCGAGCACGACCACCGAGTTATCGATTAACCGTGAGAAGGCCAGCGCCAAGCCTCCCAGGACCATGGTGTTGACCGTACCTCCCATGGCACTGATTGAGAGGAAGGCCGCTAATGCCGAAAGTGGAATCGATAAGAAGACGGCTGCGGTCGCACGCATGTTCCCCAAAAACAGCAGGATCATGAGTCCGGTAAGAACAAGTCCGATACCGCCTTCATGTAAGAGGTTTTCGATCGCCTTCTTCACGAATACCGATTGGTCAAACACCACCTTCGCAACCAACTGCTTGGGAATATCGGTTAGCTCGTTCACCGCGTTCTTGATTCCGTTCACGACGGCGATTGTGTTGGTGTCGCCACCCTGTTTGAGGATCGGGAGGTACACCGATGGCTGCCCATCCACCCGGACAACATTGGTTTGAATGCCATGTGCGTCCAGAGCTTTGCCGACGTCCTGCACCAACACCGAAGCGTTTCCCACAGTTTTGAGGGGTAGGCGATCGATCTCGCTGGTAGTCGGTAGCTGGCTGTTCGTGTAAAGGTTGTAATCAATCGGACCTATGCGCACATCGCCGGCCGGCAGAATAAGATTGCTGTCATTTACAGTCCGAACCACATCCATGACGCTTAGCTGATGCGCTTGCAGCTTCAGGGGATCAACGTAGACCATGATCTGCCGGTACCGCCCTCCGAACGGCTGCGGTACCGATGCCCCGGGCACATTTGCCACCTGGTTTCGAACGTCGTATTGGCCCAGATCCCGCAACTGCGTTTCGTTGAGTCCTTGCCCTTTGAGGGTAATCAGGCAAACCGGAAGGCTAGATGCATCGAATTTGAGAACGACTGGAGGTAGCGTCCCGGGCGGTAGCTTTCGCAAGTCCGCCATGGCGAGATTTGAGATTTCGCTGAGATCTGCGTCGGGATCGGTCCCTGGCTGAAAATAGATCTTGATCAGGCTCACACCGGGAAGTGAGCGAGACTCGATGTGATCGATGTTGCTTCCCAGAGTAAAGAACCGCTCGAAGCGGCCGGTGATGTCCGTCTCGATCTGTTCCGGCGGCATACCGGAATAGAATGTAGCCACGACGACGACAGGAATATTGATAGGGGGAAATAGATCGACCGGCATCCGTACCAACACAGTCGTTCCCACGATACCGACAATCAGGCAGCAGACGATTACCAAATAGGGATTTCGGATAGCAAATCGGGACATTAAAGGCTTGCCTCCACCTTCTGGGCTTGCACAGGCTTCGGTTGAACCTTTTCTCCGGCTTTGAATTCATTGCGGTTTCCGACAATGACCGCATCATTTTCTGCCAGGCCGGACGTGATCTCGATGCGGTCATTTCCTTCCTCCCCGGTTGTGACGCGCCGTTCCTCGACGGTGCCGCCCCGGTCGACCACTAAAATTGTGCCCCCGGACGAGTCGCGCTGCAGTGCCTGTATCGGAACCGTGAGCACGTTTTCTTTGTCATTCAGCACCAGGGTTGTTTCTGCATACATCCCGTCCACGAGCCTGCCGTCGCGGTTTTCAACATCAATTTCGGTCTCCATCGTTCGGGTCTGTGGGTCGAGAGCGTCGGAAAACCGGGCCACTTTACCTTCGAAGGTTCGATTGAGAGAAGCGACCCGAACCTGAACCGCAGATCCCAGGTGGATGGTAGGTACATCCGATTCGGGTACTGGCACAACAAGTCGCATCTTCGACCATTCAGCAAGCCGGACTATGGGCATTGCCTGCGTGTTCGAGGACGTGCCCGCCTGGATCAGGGCACCGGTATCGGCATACCGCTTTGTGATGACCCCTGTAAACGGTGCGGTTATGCGCGAATAGCTTTCCATTGCTGTAAAGCGGCTGAAGTCAGCCTCCGCGCCCGCCAACTGGCTCTTGCTTTCGGCCAACGCCGCGCGCGCACTTTCGATCTGCGCTTCGCTTTCCTGGTCCTTAGCAAGAGCATCATCCAGTTCTTGTTCCGCGATCAAACCTGGACGAGCCTCTGCAGCCTGTTTCAATCTTGTGTACGCGGTGTGGTACGCCTGGTGAGAGGACTCCGCACGCTTCACCTCACTGTGGTTGCGGGCGATGGAATCCTTGCTTCTCTGAATGCCGGCTCTGGCGCCGCTCACTTGCGCGCTGAGTTCAGGCACTTCGAGCAACGCGAGTACCTGGCCTTCTCTGGTCTTGTCACCGACGTCCACAAAAATCCGGCTTATATATCCCGCCACCTTGGCATGGACGTCTACTTCCTGGTAAGGCCGGAACGCTCCCGATAACGTGATCTTTTGAACCAGGCTGGTTCGTTTGACGACGTTCACTGCGGCGATTGGAACTTCCATCTCGCGTCCCGCTTCCGCCTTACTTTGTCTGCCCATGGAACGCAGGACTATCAACAGCACCAGTGCCACTGCTCCCAAAGCTAAGAGAATGTGTTTTAGGTTGCGTCGCATCTGTAAATGCATACCTCCAGAGATGAAAGGGACCTACTGCCTCGCTGTGGTCGCACCGGTACACGCCCCGGTACTGTCTCGCCGTCTTCGTACAATGGCCATTCGAATGTCTTGCGCTCCCGGCACATCGAAATAGAGATCATGTTTGTCGACCCGTATATCTACTTTGCGGTCGGCGGCAAGCTCGGAAGGCAAGAAGTCGAAGGCGGTCTCATAATGCGCGACATAAATCCCACACTGCACGCGGACGGACACGTCGTAGGCAAAGTACTCAGACTTCAACGGAGAGTCTGTTCCGCTGTAGCAACACTGATCGGGACTCGAGACTTCTCGCTTATCAACTTTAAGGATGGTGCCCTGCTCATAACTCTGGCGCAGCTTGCTACGATCCGAAGCCATCAGGTTGGCCGTAAACAACAGGGCGCTGCCTAACACCAAACAGAGTTTCAAAAACCTCATACTGACTCCTTGGGGAGAACGCGGCTGCCGACGGTTACCGGACAGCTATTCAGGAGGAAAGAGAGTGGAGCCGCCAACGCAGAGCAAAGGCCACAACAGACGATGCAAATCGCCTGTGAACTCTCTTAAATGATTTGGCGTGTCAGCAGGATGGAGGGGGTCGGTTGTAAAGATGCTCGTCCAAGAAGATCCCCAGGATTGGGGGACCCGCCGGGGAAACACGAGGATAGAAGCTTACGAGCGGAAGACTGTCTGGAACTCGAATCGGCGGATGCCATTGGATCGCATCGCGGTCAAGGTGCTGGTGCTTAGCAGCCGTATCTTGAGACTGAATGCTAGCACCGGTCTGGGATAAACCGATCTGAAACGTGCGAGTGACCACGTTACTGACCGCTCCCAGGAGGGCCAATGTAACCACTAGCAGCAAGAAAAACGTCTTGCGATTGGCCCGAGGATCGCGTTTGTCAGAAGCTGGCATTCGTGACTACACGAATATATTACACGCACAGCGAGTAGGTCCGTTAACAATATATGAATTCCATGAGCAGATATGCTGTGGCGGATCGCAGACCGTCAGAGGCACTAGTGGTTGGCAACGTGCCCGGTCATGATCCTTTTGTTAGAACGGAAATCTGACCGTTAGAATTGCGTTGTGATTCGTGCTGTAAAAGTGTGTAGTCGCGATCTGGTACCCGCCGCCGAAGGTCAGTCCCACTCGTCGGGTGAGATGCAACCGGCCGATAATCAAGCCGGGCGTTACAAAGTTCTGCTTGCGTCCATCGTTTGGCCCTCCTTGGAAGAAGGTAGAGTTCAGTTCTACCTCTGGCCAGAACTTGCGGAACACTCGGTACTGAAACGCGTTGCTCCAGAGGTAAGTGCGACCTAATGTACTTTTATCGGCGGTAGGAAGCGCTATACCGAAGGTCCCTTGCACATCGACATCTCTGAACCCCTTGCCGTAGGCTATGGTCGGCGTGATCACGGCATGACGGGCTCCATTCGCGTACTGTCCGGTTGGCAGGCTCCATCCTAGAAATGCGGTGACGATGTAGTTCCCGCGCTCCTCGTTTCTTGCGGCGAGGCGGTACTTCACCAGGAACGACACATCGCCAAAGCCATCACGCACATTGGGGTTTTCGTGCTGGAGGTAAGGCGGGACATTCAAGATCACTTCAACCTTGTCGAAAGGTATGAGTTCCAGCCCTTTGCCACCGCCAAAGTTATTGGTAGTCTCTCCACGGTTGTTGACTTGCCATAGCTGATCATAACGGAACTCCTGCTCAAGCCTGGGGGTTACCGTTGCGACCGGAGTCACCCAATGCGGCTGTTCCGATTTACTCCGATCCGATCGTTGGAACCAATCCGAGAAATAGCTGTCTTGCGCCGACGCAAATGACGATGCCAGACAAAAGAAGAGCAGGACCCTGGTAAGTGTGTACAAACCGAAAACTCCGTCACATGGGATTGGAAAAGAGCTTGATTGTATAGAAAAGCCAAATACAATTGAAAGTTCTATACGATTCTATGCGGTTTAGACATGCGCAAGAAATCTAGTCGCGAAATGCTTCTTCGACCACGGGAAGCCGCTCTGCAATTGCGGGTGAGCTTTCCGACCATCAAACAATGGATCTACGCGAAAAAGATCCGCAGCGTGAAGACCGCCGGCGGCCACCATCGCATTCCACAGAGCGAAGTAGACCGGCTCTTGTACCGCACCAGGGCGCGGACCGCCCCCGAACGTGAAGATGTGATGCGCCATGTCAGCGGGCGCAACCAACTGGTGGGGCGCATCGAAGAAGTTCGCATCAGCGGCCTAATGGCCGAGGTCACACTATCAATCGGCAATCAGAGGATCACGTCCATCATCACCGCGCGCTCCGCACAGGAGATGAGGCTGAAACCTGGTCAGGCAGCGGCGGCCCTGATCAAGTCGACGGAAGTAATGATCTTGCGCGTGTAGGCCCGCTTGCCGTCAACGACATTTCGGATCAGGGCACTCGTGCAAATCGTGGGAAGGAAAATATCGCGTCATCCGCTAACCGTAATCTTCATCCGGGATAATGGCGTGGGATTCAGCATCCACCGCGACCTGATTCTTCAGCCTGTTTGCTCGCTTGCACGCCAGGAGACTTCGAAGCACACGGGCAGGACTGGCTTCGTCACCTAGTTCAGCGTTTCATTCCGCCACGCAGCGTCGAGCCACCGTGCGGCACCTCAGCGATGGCCAGCGTTCCACTTCATCAGCCATTCGCGAGGGTGCGAGTGCGAGCGCGGCTGAAAGAGTTCCCGCGGAAGATAAGGTAAAACAACGCCGAAGGCGACCAGCAGGCACAGAAAGGCGCAAGAGAGGCCTGCAAAAATAAATGCTGGCGCGTTGCCGTATTCTGGAAAGGCCAAGAGAAATCCCAACGCATAACAGAACACGATGACAGTTGCCAGGTGTTTATGGTGGATCAGTAACTCCTTCCCGCAGTGAGGGCAGTCAAATAAATTCTTGTTGTCGGGAAGTCGAAATGACCATTTGCAGGCGGGGCAGTACTTAAGAAGTGGAGCTAGCACGTCTTACCTCGAGAAACCGACTGAAGCCGTCTCCGCGCAGTATACCCCTGACGATTATTTGTGTTCTGAATTTTTCACTGAAAACGAAAAGATATTGTGATCTCTCGTTTATTCGGCGACGCGTACAAATTTCGGTACTTGGAAGGACCGTCGAGTCACCAGAAATGTCTGACTAAATGTGATGGCCGTCACACGCATGATATTTGCACGTATTTACAATTAGCCACTTCCTGGTTGCTAAGCGTGGCGGGATAGAGCTTAGATCGCACGTCCAGGGTTTCATCGGCCCCAAAAAAGGAAATGGTGTTGTTCTCATTTCGGAACAGCCGTAGTAAATCACTTGCTAACTTCGGCTGGAAGTTGTATTAAGAACGCCATCGCCCGCTTCCCGGGTACATCGTTCGCGCCGGCGGTCGTACAGGTGAAAATGTCGGTTTGTAGGCGTCGGAAAGCGCAAGTATGTCGCACGTGGCCGTGGATGTCATCGACGTATTCCTGCTTGCGGAAAACAGGCTGTTCCGCGAGGCTCTCGCACGAGTCATAAGCAAGAAGTCTGACCTTCGCGTGGTAGGATCTTCGTCCTTCCATGATGATGCTTTGTCGAGCATCGTCGAGTTGAACCCGCATGTCCTCGTGTGGGATCCCGGCTCGACGAATCCCCAACTGCAAGTCGCCCGCAGCCTTCAAGACGTACTTCCCGAAATGAAACTGATTCTAGTGGGGATGGACGAAGACGAGTCGCTGTTTCTACGCTGTGTGCAAGCGGGTGTAGCGGGATACCTACTGAAAGACGCGTCGTCTGCGGAAGTCGCTCTCGGGATCCGCACTGTTGCCTACGATGGCGCAATTTGCTCTTCGAAGTTATGTCTTCACTTGTTTCGGTATTTGTCTTCGCAGGCAGGGAGATCAGTGATCTACCAGAGCCCATCGTCTACGAACCTGTCGCGCAGGGAGCAGCAACTTGTCAGCTTGATCGGGCAGGGTCTCACAAACAAAGAGATTGCCAATGATCTCAACATTTCCGAGCAAACCGTGAAGAATCACATTCACCGGGTACTGCGAAAATTGGGGACGACGGATCGCTTGAGTGCGGTTGAGATCTGCCGGAACCAGGGCTTAGTGGCTTGAGCACAGAGACGTTGGCTATCTGAGTTGTAAATAGTACTTATTAGTACTCGATGGGACTAAGCACGGCACCGTTGGTCATGCAAAAACCTGATTGGTGAGTACCCATCTTTGATCTGCCTGTAACTCCTAATTGAACCTGTCGCTCCCGAGCAATCTCCCGGATACTGACGAGACCGGAGGGGCCCGTGCGATCAATAAGAGTTCTTGTAGCAAACCGACCACGCCTGATGCGGGAATTGGTCATCGCCACTCTATCTGGGCAGCCGGATATTGAGATTGTTGGTGAGACGGAGGC
>JBPYEW010000175.1:0-12297 GCA_051984555.1 Terriglobales bacterium
TACGAGAGCGATCCCTCCCCACCTTGCCCATACGTGTGTGCAAGCGACTCCAGCGGCCTGATTTTCCTGTGGACTCCAAATGACTCGCCCAAGGTGCCAACAGCCCAACAGCAGTAGCCATATTGAAAACCAATGCCAAAGAAACATGGTCCAACCAAGCTGCAAGTGGGTGACTCGGACGGAAGCGGCGATCAGATTGGGAAACAATGTCATCCGTGCGTGCGACAAGAAAAACGCGGCGTTTTGCGGATAGAGAGACGCATTGAGAATCTTCTTGATTCCCGGAAGGTATATCTCCGCGTCCTCCACTCCCGGGTGGTACCCGTGAACGAGAATGGCGACGAACGCCGCTACCAGCAACAGTGCGTTCTCTTTGAGACTGGGATACTCTTTCAAATTACACGCCTTCAGAATTGCCGCGCTGCTAATATCACCTTTTCGATTCGCGACACACCACAAGATTCGCTGAATACTGTGCTACCTTCTGAAGTTCAAATGCCGCAGAAACTCGCCCTCGTCATTCCGACGCTGCGAGAAGCCGGCAACTTGCCCACGCTGCTCGAGCGTATTCGCGCAAGCCTTGACCCGCTTCATATTCAATACGAGGTGATTGTAGTCGATGACGACAGCTGCGATGGCACCGCTGAGATCGTCCAACGCGCGTCCGAACACGATGCTCGAATTCGGTTGTTAATTCGTCAGCAAGTCCGCGGCTTAGCAGGCGCAATAAGCCACGGCTGGAGTCACTCAGACGCGGCAGTTCTCGGCGTCATGGACGCCGACCTGCAACATCCACCAGAGTTGCTACCGGAGCTGTGGCAGGCAATAGAAGCGGGCGCGGATGTCGTGGTGGCCAGCCGTTATGCTCGTCCGGGAAGTCTCGCGAAGTGGAACCGGATCCGTCACCTGCTGTCTCAAGTGGCGATTGGGATGACTTTCCCCCTGCAACGGCCCGGCATTCGCATACAAGATCCCATGTCCGGCTACTTCCTTCTCCGACGCAGAGTAATCGAAGGCCTCTCTCTCCAGCCACGCGGCTTCAAGGTTCTTTTAGAAATACTTGTGCGAGGGGCCATCCGCTCCGCTGTGGAGGTTCCTTTCATCTTCGGCGGTAGACACGCCGGTAAGAGCAAAGCGAACCTGAAAGTTGGGATGGAGTATCTGATGTTGCTTCTTCGTCTGTCGAAATCGCGGCGTCGGTGACAGAAATTAGCCGGTGGGTCTGCCCGTGGCGGTTCGAGCGTAGTACCCGAGATCCATGGCCAGTTTCTTGCCGGTCGAGCTAAATTTCGCGAAGTGCGCTACTCCCCACTTCTGCAGTGCAAACTGGAGCGTAGTCCCAATGACTCCGAGGCCGTACTGCACACTCCGTCGAAAGTTGATAGAGGAGGCTTCTTCGAAGTATTTCGTGGGACAAGACACCTCGCCGATACGGAATCCGAAGTGCGCGCACTGGGCGAGCATCTGGTTGTCAAACACGAAGTCGTCAGAATTCTCAAGCAGCGGCAGTTCAGTCAGTATTCGCCTGCTGAACGCGCGGTATCCGGTGTGATACTCCGACAGCTTTATCCCGAGAAACAAATTTTCGAAAGCGGTAAGGAATCGATTCGCAACGTACTTATAAAGCGGCATGCCTCCGCGAAGAGCCTGGCCTCCAATGATGCGCGAACCAAGCACAACGTCATATACATCATATGCAATCATGCTTGCCATCGCCGTCACCAGTAGCGGAGTGTATTGATAATCGGGGTGAACCATGATCACCACATCCGCGCCCTCAGCCAAAGCCTCCCGGTAGCACGTCTGCTGGTTGCGGCCATATCCATAGTTTTTGTCATGCACAAAAACGTGCAGGCCCAACCGCTCTGCCACGCTCACGGTTTCGTCGGAGCTGTAATCATCAACGAGGATCCGGACATCCACCAGGTCCGGCAGATCCCTGACTGTAGCTTCTAGCGTCTTTTCCGCATTGTAGGCGGGCATTACGACCGCAACGCGCTTGCCATTGATCATTGCCTGAATTTTATCCGATGAACGGTTCTCGACACTTCTCCGGCTGTGTAATCCATTGTACAGTCCCAGCCCGTTCAAAAATTTTATGGAATCGTTTTAACGAGTGCGCTGCACCAAGCTTCCCACAATTCTGGAGAGCACCTGATTGACGCGCCAAGAACTTCGTACTAATCTCTTCGCCGCTCCGCTGGAACAAACATTCGCAGATTCCAGTCAGACATGATGCCACCTGAGTTCCCCCTACAGACCCTATCTGCGGATGCACGACGATCTCGACGTTGGGTTCGAGATATTGCCAATCTCAAATCTGGAGGAAGTATGCGGAAAGTGTTGATCACTGTTCTGCTCATGTTTGCTTGCTTCACATTCTTAAACGCGCAGACCACCCGTGATTCCAGCCATGTAATCCCGACGGGAAAAGGCTGGGGGCTCGATGCGAATGCTGCCGGCCAAAAAGCGCCTCGAACTGTCGTTCAAGGCAACGGTATCAATTATCACGGAGGTCCGGTGCTTAAAGGGACCGCTCATGTGTACTACATCTGGTATGGAAACTGGACAAACGGAGCTCATCCTTCGGACAGCCAAACCAGCGTCAGTCTCCTCGATGTGCTGTTCGGTTCCACCGGACTCAATGGCTCCGGCTACGAGAAGATCAATACCACCTATGGCGATAACAGCGGAAACGTCTCCGGGAACATCGTGCTGAACGGTTCTACCACGGACAATTATTCTCGAGGAACGCGACTGCGCGATGCAGATGTCAAGACGATCGTCTCCAGCGCGATCACGGGTGGACGCCTGCCCAGTGACACAAATGCCCTGTATTTCGTACTGACCTCCTCGGATGTTCGCGAATCGTCAGGCTTCTGCAGTCAGTATTGCGGCTGGCACACTCATGCTTCCATCAACGGAGCGGACATCAAATACTCCTTCGTCGGCAATCCTGACCGTTGCCCGTCGGCTTGCGAGGAGGAGACCAATAGTCCGAACGGCGACAGCGGCGCAGACGGTATGGCTTCAGTAATGGCCCATGAGGCCGAAGAAACGCTCACGGATCCTGATCTCAATGCCTGGTATGACTCATCCGGCGCAGAAAATGCCGACAAGTGCGCATGGAAATTTGGCCCCACCACGGGAGCGCTTGGCAGCGGGGGGTACAACCAGACCTTAGGATCCAAACATTGGTTGATTCAGATGAACTGGGAAAACAGCCGTGGCGGTGGTTGTGACCAAACGCTTGGGGGAACGTTCTACACCCAGTAAGAAGAAGTACTCACAACATCTCTAAAATCGGCCGCGAGTTGCCCGGTTTGTCCGCGAAAATCGGCGTGGTTCGCGGCCGTGCTATGTTTTCGGCTCACTAACTATGCGAGGTCACTGAAATGCGGGGGTCGCTTCTGGCCACAATCGTCGTTTACATCGTCTCATGCGCTCATGGTCAAGACGCGCCGCAGGATACTCATCGGATTGTCACGACTACCAGGCTGGTGTCGGTCTTCTCTCAACTCGAGACTGATTGTTTCAAGGCCGTTCAGCGAAAAGATCAGCCGACTCTCAACAGCCTTGTGTCCGAAGATTTTGAAGTATGGACGCCCGAGCCGCCGGGAGAACCAATTGCGCGCGAAGACTGGCTGGATAAGGCGGAACCCGCCACCTCCATGCACCTCATGCAAATGGCTGTGCGGAGTCTGTCCGAAGACATCGCCATCGTTAGCTTTGTTCTTCAGCAGACTCGAAAGGCCGACGAGAAGACCCAGTCATCGTTTGTGGTCGACGTGTGGAAACAAGCAGGAAAAAACTGGCGCCTTACTGAACGCTATCAGTCTCCCGCATCTTTGGTCCGGGCACGTTTCACGAAGACGGATAAACGTCCGACCGGCAAGGATTGACTTGGAAAGCTCCACAGTCCATTCATCTGTTACAATTCCTAATAATATTCCTATTTCACTTAAGATTTACTTATGAGCAGGGCCCGCACATTATTCGAAAAAGTCTGGGATGCGCATGTAGTTGCCGACCCGTCGGGGCGAAGCTCTATTCTCTACATCGATCTTCATCTGGTCCACGAAGTCACCTCTCCCCAAGCATTCGACGGCTTGCGAGCGGCAGGAAGATCGGTACGGCAGCCACAACGGACAATTGCGACTGTTGATCACAATGTCCCGACGACGCCCCGTGGCACTCCAGTGATCGATCCCGTAGCAGCTCGCCAGATTCAAGCGCTGCAAAACAATTGCAAGGAGTTCGGCGTCCCGCTGTTCGATATGGACTCACCCGAACAAGGAATCGTTCACGTAATCGGCCCGGAATTAGGCTTCACTCAACCCGGTATGACGATCGTCTGTGGCGACAGTCACACCAGCACGCATGGCGCCTTCGGAGCTTTGGCTTTCGGCATCGGAACTTCTGAAGTGGAGCACGTACTTGCCACCCAGTGTCTCCCGCAAGCGAAACCGAAGAGCATGCTTATCGACGTCCTAGGGAAATTACCGGAAGGCGTAACTGCGAAGGATCTCATCCTCGGCATCATTGGGAAGATCGGAACCGACGGCGCAGCTGGCTATGTCATTGAGTATGCCGGGGAGGCTGTCCGTGCCCTCTCGATGGAAGCTCGCATGACTCTCTGCAACATGAGCATCGAGGCAGGCGCACGTGCCGGCATGGTTGCGCCCGATCAGATCACGTTTGAGTATCTCGATGGTCGTCATTTTGCCCCCGACGGGCAAGCGTGGGAGAAAATGCGCGCTTATTGGCACACCCTCCCCTCTGACCCTGGAGCACATTACGACAAAATTATCGAGATTGATGCTTCAACGCTCCCGCCTTTTGTGACGTGGGGAACCAACCCAGGCATGGTCGTTCCGGTTACGGAACGAGTACCTGATTTGAATGGCTTCTCCTCTGACGCCGAGCGCCGTTCCGCAGAGCGCATGTTCGAGTACATGGCTATTCAGCCCGGCATGCGAGTGGAAGATATCAACATCGATCGCGTTTTCATCGGATCCTGCACCAACTCACGGCTTGAAGATCTCCGGGCAGCGGCGCGTGTTGTAAAGGGCTACCACGTACACGCCAAGGTCCGCGCAATGGTGGTTCCGGGCTCGCAGTCTGTAAAAAAGGCAGCCGAGCAAGAGGGACTACACAGAGTCTTCCAAGAAGCCGGTTTTGACTGGCGTGAATCCGGTTGCTCGATGTGCCTCGGGATGAACCCAGATATTCTGCAACCGGGTGAACGCTGCGCTTCCACGAGTAACCGCAATTTTGAGGGCCGACAGGGGCGCGGGGGCCGCACCCACCTCGTCAGTCCCATGATGGCGGCCGCAGCGGCAATCACCGGGCACTTTACTGATATTCGTAAGTGGGAGTTTCACTGAGGTCTCATGCAGGCGTTTCGCAAACATACCGGGATCGTGGCTCCACTCGATCGAGCGAACGTTGATACGGATCAGATCATTCCTAAACAGTTTCTGAAGCGCATCGAGAGAACAGGTTTTGGCGACTTCCTTTTCTACGACTGGCGCCGCACTGGGTCGGGCGAACCCGATTCAGGCTTTGTTCTTAACAATCCGCAGTTTCGACGTGCAAGCATCCTGGTTGCGTCTAAGAACTTCGGCTGTGGATCCTCTCGGGAGCACGCAGTCTGGGCACTTGCTGATTTCGGTTTTCGCGCAGTAATAGCCCCTTCCTTTGCTGATATCTTTGCTAACAACAGTTCCAAGAATGGACTGTTGACCGTCGTACTGCCTGAATCTCAGGTGAATGAGCTCCTGAGACGCGCCCTCGAACGGGACGGATATCAGCTAACGATCGATCTCGAGAACTGCCTGGTATCCGATCCGCAAGGATTCTCGGAGAAGTTTCATATAGACGACTTCGTTCGTAACTGTTTGCTCAACGGCCTCGACGATATTGGCCTCACTCTCCAGCATGAAGCTGACATCGCCGCCTATGAAGCACGCCATCCTGTTCCCTGGAACGTGTCTTGATCCGCAGACCCTTACTCTCCTGAAAACCCGCTAACCTAGTGCTTCACCGGGCGCGTGACCACCATCACGGTTCCCAACACCCTCGTCAATTAGAATGTTCGCCCGGAGGACTCATACATGCGCGCTATTAGCAAGATTCTGATTCTCGTCGTTTGTTCGGCGAGTTTCATTCTCGCTCAAGTTCCGGCAGGTTCGAAACCAACTCCAGCGGACTTAGAGAAGTTCTTGGCTGACGCAGAAACCCGACTCAATGACCTTGCGGTGAAAAGCAATCGCGCCGGATGGGTTCAGGAAACCTATATAACCGACGACACCGAAGCGATCTCCGCCGCAGCCAACGAGGAAGGATTAGCTGCCGTTTCTGAATTAGCCGAACAAGCAAAGAAGTTCGACGGTATGCCGATGTCTGCGGAGCAAGCACGCAAACTGAAATTGTTAAGGCTCTCTCTTTCAGCGCCTGCTCCGAGCAACCCTAAAGAGCGTGCTGAACTGGCCCGCTTGGGTACTTGGCTCGATGGAGCGTACGGCAAGGGCAAGTATTGTCCTAAGAGTGGTCCCTTCCAAGGTCAATGCCTGGGCCAGAGCGAGATGGAACATGCAATGGCCATCACCAAAGATCCGCAAGTGCTGCTGGATCTTTGGACAGGCTGGCGCACCAATGCTCCTGCGATGCGTCAGAACTACACCCGCTTCGTACAACTGGCGAACGAAGGCGCCAAGGAGATGGGGTTCGCCGATATGGGCGCCCTCTGGCGGTCGAACTACGATATGCCGCCCGACCAGTTCGCCGCAGAGTTGAATCGGCTGTGGGATCAGATGAGGCCTCTGTACCTCTCTCTGCACGCCTACGTGCGCTCCCAGCTTGTTAAGAAGTATGGTCCGCAGGCAGTGCCCCCGAATGGACCGATCCCGGCGCACTTACTGGGTAATATCTGGGCCCAAGATTGGACCAACATTTATGACCTCATCGACGTGCCCGGCAAGAACAACGGTATCGATCTAACACCGATCCTGCAGCAGAAAAAGATCGACCATCTTCAGATGGTTCGTTATGGCGAATCATTCTTCAAGTCGCTCGGGTTCGAGTCGCTGCCGCAGACTTTTTGGGAACGCTCCATGTTCACAAAACCTGCCGACCGCGATGTGATCTGTCACGCTAGCGCATGGGACGTCGACAATCAGGAAGATCTGCGCTTGAAGATGTGTATTCGCATCGTTGATGAAGATTTCCGGACCATTCATCATGAATTAGGACACAACTTCTACCAGCGAGCTTATCGCCGCCAGCCGTTCTTTTTCGAAGACAGCGCTAACGACGGATTCCACGAGGCCATCGGCGACACCATCGCCCTGTCCATCACTCCGGAATACCTGAAGCAGATTGATCTCATCACGCAAGTCCCTGGGAACGATGCCGATCTCGGTCTTCTCATGCACAAAGCCTTGGAGAAGATTGCTTTTCTGCCTTTCGGGTTGTTGATTGATCAGTGGCGATGGGAGGTCTTCTCGGGCCAGATCAAGCCCGAGGATTACAACAAAGCTTGGTGGGATCTCGTTAAGAAATATCAGGGTATTGCGCCACCCGTCGCGCGTACCGAAGCGAATTTCGATCCCGCCTCGAAGTATCACGTCGCTTCCAACACACCATATTCCAGGTATTTCCTTGCCGACATTCTTCAGTTCCAGTTCCATCGGGGCTTGTGCCGCGCAATTGGCTACCAAGGACCTCTCCACCGCTGTTCTATCTACAACAACAAAGTGGCTGGAGAGCGCCTGAAGAAGATGTTAGAGATGGGGAGGAGTCAGCCTTGGCCGGACGAGATGTTTGCGCTGACCGGTGAGCGCCAGATGGACGCGACGGCAATCCTCGACTACTTCGCGCCTCTGAAGAAATGGCTCGATGAACAGAATGCTAAGAACGGCGTAAAGACCGGCTGGTAACAGCGGGCAGAGACTCTATAGTGCAGAGAATAGCGGGCCTTCGCATTCTCTGCATTTTTTTTTGAATTGCTTTAGGAGTAGACGACTTTCCGATCACCTTTGGTGACCCTACCTACGGTGTAGAACTTCTCGCTCGCGCGATCAAGGAGCGTCTGCGCCTTCTTAAACTTCTTCGAAGGAATCACCAACAGCATGCCTAGGCCCATGTTGAACGTCCGGAGCATTTCATCCTGCGGAACGTTTCCTAGTTTCTGCATGTGCTCGAAAATCGGCAGAACTGGCCACGAACCTAGTTCAATGACCGCACCGCTGCCTCGTGGAAGCACCCGCGGCAAGTTCTCAGTGATGCCCCCGCCCGTGATGTGCGCCATCGCAGAAACGCATTCACCATCAAGGAGTTTCCGGAGGATCGCCCAGTAACTGCGGTGCGGACGCATCAGTTCGTTGCCCACCTTACCCTTCATTTCGTTGACATATGTCTCGGGGGTGTACCCCGCAACTTCGAACAGCAGCTTGCGAGCTAGCGAATAACCATTCGTGTGCAAGCCATTCGAGGGAAGCCCCAGAATGATGTCTCCCGGTTCAACCGACTTCCCGTTGACCACTCGCTCGCGGTCTACGACGCCAACGATAAATCCCGCCAGGTCGTATTCCCCGTCGGGATAGAACCCTGGCATCTCGGCAGTCTCTCCCCCGATAAGGGCGCACCCATTGTGCTTGCACGCTTCCGCGATGCCTTCCACAACCTTCTCCGCAATCTCGGGCTCAAGCTTTCCGGTTGCCAGGTAATCCATGAAGAACATCGGTGCCGCGCCTTGGACGGCGATGTCGTTCACGCAGTGATTCACCAAGTCCCCGCCAACCGTGTGGTGCACATTCATTTCGAACGCCACCTTCAACTTCGTTCCCACGCCGTCGACGCTCGATACGAGCACGGGATCCTTGTACTTCAACGGAATTGAGAACATTCCGCCGAAGCCGCCGATCTCGCTGAGGACGCTCTTTGTGAAGGTCTTGTGGGCTAGATACTTGATGCGCTGCTTGGTACGGTTCGCGCGGTCTATATTGACGCCAGCGTCGGCGTAGGTAACGCTGTCGTTTTTCGCCATGGTTTCGTCAGGCACTGGAGATCAGAATTGGGGAATTTACGGCTGACAACCCCGAAAATTTGGACCAGAAGTCGCTCATTGTAGCACGCCGAAACCCGCGATTTATGCACACCTCACCGCGAGCCGCGTTCGAGCGAAGGCCGCAGCCAATGTTGAAATCGTCCGGCGGAGCGCCTCCTGCATCGCGCTCTCATCTCGGCTACAGAACTTAATGCGCGATATAGGACGAGAAGTAGTAGGCGAGAACGCCGAAGAGTGCCAGACCTGACATCCCATAGATCGTCAGGATCCACACGTTGCGTCCCTCGCGATGAGTTTCCGAAGACTGCGATTGTGCTGCGTTGACTAGCGGAGTCCCAGTGGCCCTTGTTTGTTGCATGTACCTCTCCTGACATACTGGAATCCGAGAAGCAGGCCGGGGCGGGAAGCTGCTTGGTTAGTGCCCGCAAGGGCGTTCGCCAGAAATTGCAAATTCAGGCCCGGTATACCCCACGCTGCCGAAAAGGCAGATTCATGCGGCGGATTTTACTACGGGTCACATTGCGCAGGAGCAAAAATTCTGTCCGGAGAACAAAAAGGAAAGCCCCGGCTTGCTTGCCGGGGCGTCCGCTTGGGGCTAAGTAACGACTTACTTCGCCATGTCGTCTTTCTTCTCGTCAGCCTTCTTGTCGGCCTTCTTTTCCTTCTTGGCCTTCTTCTTAGCGGCCTTCTTTTCAGCCTTTTCTTCCTTCTTGGTGTCGTCCTTCGGAGCCGTGCTGGCATCCTGTGCGAAGCTAACAGCCGAGAGGGAGAAGGCCAGGGCAGCCGTGAACAGCAGCGTGAGCAGTTTCTTCATTTCCTACACTCCTTGATTTTTGAAAGAGTCTCAGGACACACTGCCGCGTCATTACGTACTGCGCAGTGGCTTGTCCCGGAATGCGGACGCATTCTAGATCACGGCAGGTACTTAGCCCAAGAAAAAAATGCCAAGCTTGCAGCTAAGTGTTTCAATTTAGGACGCCTGCTTTGTTCGCGAGTCACAGATTCGACGGTCCACACCAGGAGTAAACTGCTCATTCTATGACCAGTTCCAGCGTCACTAAGCCTAGCAAACTGAAACAAGCCCATGATCGTGCCCACGACGTACTTCACTCAGAAGGGCACCCCCTGGATGCTATTTTCTCGCCTCGCACGGTCGCAGTAATCGGCGCCAGCGAGCGCCAAGGCAGCGTAGGGCGAGCCGTGCTTTGGAGTCTGGTCAGCAGCCCTTTCGGCGGAACTGTCTACCCCATCAGCGAAAAGCGATCCAGCGTTATTGGGATCAAAGCGTTCCGTCGCATTGCTGACGTTCCCGAGCCCGTAGATCTCGCCGTTGTCGTCACTCCTGCCATGAGCGTTCCTGGTGTTATCGGACAATGTGTCGAAACAGGTGTTGGCGGGATTGTCGTAATCTCTGCCGGATTCAAGGAACACGGCGATGCGGGCAAGGAACTGGAGCGCCAGATTCTCGAGCGCATGAAGGGCAGCCCCATGCGCTTGATCGGACCCAATTGCCTCGGAGTCATGAACCCGCTTACCGGGCTCAATGCCACTTTTGCGCCGAATATCGCGCGCGCCGGAAACGTCGCTTTCATAAGCCAAAGTGGGGCACTTTGTACTGCCATCCTGGATTGGGCGCAGCGAGAAATGGTGGGATTTAGCGCGTTCGTTTCGGTGGGGTCGATGCTCGATGTCGGCTGGGGTGATCTCATCGACTATCTCGGAAACGATCCCCGCACCCACGCAATTGTCGTTTACATGGAATCCGTCGGTGACGCGCGGTCATTCATGTCGGCCGCGCGCGAAGTCTCGCTCACCAAGCCCGTCATCGTGATCAAAGCCGGACGGACCGCCGCGGCCGCCCAGGCAGCCGCATCCCATACCGGGGCGCTGACGGGCAGCGACGAGGTCCTCGACGCAGCCTTCCGTCGCTGTGGCGTACTCCGCGTGAACGCCATCGCTGATCTGTTCTACATGGCGGAGGTTTTGTCGAAACAACCTCGTCCCAAAGGGCCCAGGTTGGCAATCGTCACAAATGCAGGCGGACCTGGCGTTCTCGCTGCTGATACTTTGATCGCCACCGGCGGCACACTCGCCCAACTCTCCCCCCAGTCGATGGAACAACTGAATCAGCTATTGCCACCGCATTGGAGCCACAATAATCCCATCGACGTGCTCGGCGACGCTTTGCCCGACCGCTTCGCTAAAGTACTCGACATCGCAGCCAATGACCCCAACATCGACGGTTTGTTAGCCATTACCTGCCCTCAAGGTATGGCGGAACCAACACAAACTGCGGAACGCCTGAAGGCGTATGCGTCAACCACCGGTAAGCCCGTACTCGCAAGCTGGATGGGTGGCCCGGAAGTAGCTGCTGGTATCGACATCTTGAACCGTGCTGGCATCCCGACCTTCCCGTTCCCTGACACGGCCGCGCGAATCTTCAATTACATGTGGCGATACAGCTACAACCTTCGCGGGCTTTACGAAACTCCGGTGCTTCGCTCCGAAGAGAGTGCGCAGGACCGGGAACGTGCCACGGTGCTTGTGCAGAACGTGCGACAAAAAGGCCGCACACTTCTGACCGAGCCCGAATCCAAAACCCTGCTGAGTACATATGGAATTCCAGTCATCGAGACTCTGCCGGCGTACTCCGAAGATGATGCAATTGCGCGCGCGGACCAGATCGGCTATCCCGTAGTTCTGAAGCTGTTGTCGGAAACCATCACTCATAAAACCGATGTGGGCGGCGTCCATCTCAACCTCCGCGATTGGGATGCGGTCCGCGCCGCCTATCGCGCCATCGAATCCTCCGTTCGTGAAAAGACCGGACCGGGAAATTTCCTCGGAGTGACGGTCCAGCCGATGGCGAAGCTGGACGGCTATGAACTCATTATCGGTAGCAGTATCGACCCCCAGTTCGGACCTGTGTTGCTCTTCGGAAGCGGCGGACAACTCGTCGAAGTATTCAAAGATCGAGCTCTTGCCTTGCCCCCTCTCAATACCACGCTCGCCCGGCGAATGATGGAGCAGACAAAAGTATTCCAAGCACTACAAGGCGTGCGAGGCCGAAAAGCGGTGGACATTTCCGCACTCGAAGAATTGCTGGTTCGATTCAGCCAACTGGTCGCCGAACAGCCCTGGATTAAAGAAATTGACATCAATCCCCTGCTCGCGTCGCCTGAGCGACTTCTGGCCCTTGACGCGCGCGTGGTTGTCCACGGCGTGGA
>JBPYEW010000176.1:0-2382 GCA_051984555.1 Terriglobales bacterium
TCGCGAGTGCGCGTCATCGAAGTCGGGGGGATCGAAGTCAAAGGCTATATCAGCAAGATCGGCGACGACGCGTTCGAGGTCACCAACAAAAATACCGGCACAGTCGAAGTCATCCCTTATCGTGACGTCAAGAAAGTGAAGGGTCCGGGCCTGTCCAAGGCCGAAAATATTGTGATCGGTGTTGGAGTCGGAATCGCCATCGTGGTAGCAGTGTTCTACGCGATCTACCCGAAAACATAATTCTTGAGAGTAGAACCTCGAACCCCGCTAACCGAACTCAGCGCTTTGCCGCCGCGCACGCCGCCTCGAAATCGGAATTCGATCCGGCGACGAACGTGAATGGCACGATTTCCGTCGAGTAAGGCCGGCCCCGGTCGCCTCCGCGATAGACGGTGGCATCGGCATTGAACGCATTCGATATGCTGCCGTGGTCATCGCCAACGATGTTGGGATTCTGCCAGTGGCCGCGGATATCGAGACTGGGACGATGCTCCCCCACGAACGTGCCGAACCACGGCCAATAGTTCATGTAAAGATGTATCGCTTCGCCGTCGGTGGACCGGCCGAGGTACGGTCTCATACCGCCGCCCAGGCGCATGCGAAACCGCTCTCCGCGCGGCGTGCAGAGCCAGGCGTTCCCCGTCAGGTGCGAGCCCGCGTACATCTTGCTGCTCCGCGAACTCGGCCCGAACCGCACCATCAAAACGTAATCCCCACTCTTGGCGTGCATCTTCGCCAAACCCTGCCAATAAGGAAGCACGTGGAAGCTGCCGCCCATGTAAAACGCCCACGGATACAGCAGCCAGGTAACCGCCATCATTACCACGCAGCCGAAGAGCAGGGCCAACGAGACCTGCCAGAGACACCCAAAACATCCCCAACGGGACCTCGTTCGCGCCGGAGGCGGCGCCGGTTCAAGAAATGACATAGTGGGCTCGAAAGAAGCGCGCCATCATACATCATTCGGGCTCGCCGTGACCCTTCAGGTATAGTGACGGCGGAGAAATCGCATGCCGGACACCGCCGAATACCTCGCCCGTGTGCGCCACTATGCCGACGGAAAAGATCCTCTGCGCTTGCAGAAGGAAACATCCGCAGTGTTGCAACAGTTGATTGCCGGAGTGCCCAACGATCAATTGACGCGCCGCCCTGCGCCGGGCAAATGGTCGGTTGGCGAAATCCTGGCACACTTGGCCGAAGATGAGATTGCCACGTCGTGGCGCTACCATCAAATGGTCGAGCACAACGGCGTCGACCTCCCCGGCTTTGATCAAGACATGTGGGCTCGTTTGGGCAATTACTCGTCGCGCTCACCCAAGGAATCTCTCGAGTTGTTCCGTTTACTGCGCGAGACAAACTTGCAGTTTTTGGGCCAGCTGTCCGAGGAGCAATGGGAGTGTCACGGAATACATGCTGAACGCGGGCGAATCACAGTCAGAGATTTGGCTGCTCACATGGCGGGACATGACGCGAATCACGTGGAGCAGATCAGGACAATTCTGAGTTCACTTACCTGACATTGGGCTTGGTTCGTACTTAAGCGACTGAAAACGGTTCCGGTTTCGCGTCGGACTTCGCCTGCCAGACACCGTCATATTTCACAAAGTAGGTCTCAACCTGCAGGCCAGGAAAGTTGGTGTTCACCACGTCCGCGGCGCGCTTCAGCTCTTCCATGTGGTGCCGGGCTTCGGCTTCCCGATCATTCTTGAAATGCGCCAGTCCGCCGTAGGTCGCGCAATCGGAATGACTCATCAGGATCACCCGTTTGCATGCGTGCAGCTTGATCGAAAGGCGGATCTGCTCGAGGATGAAGTCCCGCTCGAAATCGTTGCGCGGCGAAGCCAGTGTTTTCGCGCCCCCGGCGACGACGATCATGTCAGGACGAGCAACCGAAGTCTTCTGCAGAAACTTGCGAACCGCAAGATTGATGCGGTGATCGAAGCAACATAACACCGCCGCATCGGCGACGTAAGCGTCGGGCGAGGAATCGAAGTGGAAAACCTTCCGCATGCGAAAACCAGCATACCATTCAGGATGTCATCCGGAGCGAGAGACCTATGCATCTGCGCTTGGAGGCTCAGCTGGCCTTCTGGGTAAACCCTCGTGTTGCTCTTGCCTGCCCCTCAACCTTGTGCCCGCACGAAACTCGACCACATGGATTTCAATGCTGAATGCTGAATGCTGATTGCTGAATGCTGACTATTACTCTTTTTCCGGAGCCTTGAGTCCCAGGTCTTTCATCACCATCTGCAGGTCCTTCCACGCTTCCTTCTTCTGCCTGGGGTCGCGCAGCAGGAACGCCGGATGATAGGTAACGGCCAGCTTGTGTCCGCGGAAGTCGTACCAGTTCCCTCGCAGATCGGACATGGGCGCATTGATCGC
>JBPYEW010000177.1:0-11846 GCA_051984555.1 Terriglobales bacterium
GAGTGGATGTAAGTCGTGGGCCACAACCTTCGGAGATACTCGGAAGAGCTTCTTAAGATTTGCTAGCGTCTCATGAAAGAACTCGAGTGTTTCGTAATTTTCGAGGTCGCCGATGTGTTGACTGACAATAGCGTAAGTCCCTTTGGTCAAGCAAAACGTGTTCTTGAGTTCCGCACCGCATGCCAGAGTCTCCGTAAGCGGCGAGCCGAGGTCGATTGGGGAAGGAACGTAACCGCGTGAGCGACGCAGGACCCGGGATTTAGCCTCGAACGTACGCGCGACGGAGTCGTCAACACGCATATAGATGTCGCGATTGTGGAACAGGAACCAGTCAGCAACCGACGCCAAACGCTGGCGGGCTTCTTCATTCGAGATCACAATCGGTTCGTCGCTGAGATTTCCGCTAGTCATGACCAGAGCGGTAAATTCCGGTGGAGAGCCTGGAGCTTCACCGAAGAGCAGAGAATGCAGCGGGGAATACGCTAGCATCACACCTATTGTTTTATTACCGGGCGCGATCTCGGAGGAGAGCCTCGTTCTTTCCCGGCGCGGCAGGATTACGATCGGCCTCTGAGGGCTCTGCAGGAGTTGCCGGTCGGCCGGCGAAACGATGCAGATTTCATCCACGGCTGCCAAATCGGGTGCCATCAGCGCGAATGGCTTATCACTACGTTTTTTGCGTCGACGCAAGCGGCGCACCGCATTGTCATTCTCTGCGTCGCAAGCGAGTTGAAATCCGCCTAGCCCCTTGAGCGCGATGATGTCGCCAGCGTGGAGAAGCTTGCGAACATCGCTCATTACTAATCGCGCTGAGGTTCCCCTGTCGTACGCGGCTTCCGGCGGAAGCAAGGAATCGCTTTTGGCCAACCACACGGTCGGACCACAGTCGGGACAGGCGTTCGGTTGTGCATGGAAGCGACGATCGGCCGGATCGTAATATTCATCCCCACACGAGGAACACATGGGGAACTCGGCCATCGTCGTCATCGGTCTGTCGTAGGGAATGTCTCGAATAATGGTGTAACGAGGTCCGCAGTTCGTGCAGTTCGTGAAGGGATAAGCGAACCTGCGGTTTTGAGGATCCGCTACTTCGCTGAGGCAGTCGGCGCAGGTGGCAACTTCGGGCGAGACAAGCACGAATTCCCCCTCCGCCGTCTCGCTCTGGTGAATTTCAAAGTACCTGTCTCCGATGGGTTCTATGTCAACTGACGTGATTTGCTCGATTTGAGCTAATGGTGGTGGGTAAAGCCTTAAGTGTTCAAGGAATTCGTGCAGATCGGATTCCGTTCCTTCGACCTCAATCGTGACACCGGAGGAAGAGTTCAGAATAAAGCCGCTAATTCCGATCTTGCGTGCGAGGTTATAGACGAAGGGGCGAAATCCCACACCTTGCACGACGCCGCGTACATAGACTCGGCGCCTAAGTAGTGCGGGGAATGCGACAGTCGCAGTGGCGGGCGGACCCGGCTGGGTGTGGCGCGTCTCCGAGATCTTGCTGGATTGGTTACATTTCTCCAGCACTGGCACTCTTTTCGCGGGATTCGCGCGCTTTTGTGGACGCAAACAGGGAGAACGGTGAACGTCGATCCGTCAGACCCGTACGAGGCCCCGCTTTCCTTAACTATATAGTGTACATCCCTCTTCAAGCGGTTTGGCGGCAACTCACAATTGCTAGCTTTACTTTGCCGATTCGACTTGTTGTGGAATCGAGGGTAGAGCAAACCGCACTTTGACCGTTTTTATTTCGAAGGGCTTGGTTGGCACCGTAAGTGTGTCGTTCATAATGGGAAGGTCTCCCGAAGGCCTCTCCATTAAATCGGTTTCCTGTCCGGTCTGAGCTCCCGACGGAAGTTGAATCTTCGTCTGCGTACTCTTCCCTGCCCACTCATAAAACCGTAGCACCAGGCTGTTGTCATCTTCCGATTTCTTCATCGCTGTGAGGACCAGGTTTTCTGGCTGCACCTGCAGGAATGAGTGTTCTAAAGGAAGTACGCCCTGATGTTTATCGGCCTGCCTGAAAAATAGGCTGTAGTTCAGATCGTATCCCTGCCGGACGGTTAACGCGTCACGCCAGTTTCCCGCATGCGGATAGAGGGAATATTTGAACTCGTGGTGTCCTTCGTCGGCATGGGCATCGGGCCATTCTGGCGAACGCAGCAGGGACAGGCGCAATACATTTCCCTTCGCGTCATAGCCATACTTGCAATCGTTGAGGAGACTGAAGCCGTGCTTCGCGTCGGAAATGTCGGCCCAGCGCAGTGCGGGAACTTCGAATTGCGCTTGTTCTGCCGGCGTGTTGCGAGTGGTCGGTCGCTCTACGGAACCGTACGGAATTTCGTAGGTAGCTTTGTCATTACGAGCGCTGAGCGGGAATGCGACTTTCAACAGAATGTGCTTCTCGTGCCATTCTGCCTGCATTTTTACATCAACTCGGGGCGCTCCTGGATAGAGCGTGACATCCTGAATGAAGGTCGAATTCTGAAATTGTTTCTTGATTCGTATGACTGCCCGGAGGGGCCCATCCTCGATCAACTTCACCTCGTCGGCTGTCATAAGGTCCCAATGTTGTGCTTCGAAATCGGCATCGATGTTCCAAGCGTCCCATTGCTTAGGTTTATCAACAAATGTTTGCAGGAGGTTGCCACAAACGATGTTCTTGGGGCCCCCGGTATCTGTCTCGGGGGGCGCAAGGGCTTCGGTGTTGTTCTTCTTGTCCAATAAGCTCGTCAGGCAACCGGTGTGCGGATCGATTTGCAATCGCACATATTCGTTTTCCAGGGTCGTAGCTGTTGCTTTGAGCAACGAATGAGCCGCGGCGGCCTTTTCTTGCGAGTGAATGAAATAGGTGCTGTAACCAACGGAAGGAGTACTGGCAAGAAGCAAGAAATGTGCCCGATGTGTTTGTGGATCAATGGAAATAAGTTGAGACTCGGCAGGTTTTCCCGCCGCATCCTTTACCGAGATCGCACGGGCAGCGGCCGGCAATTGTGCGTCAAGTTCGACAACTTGCGTGCGCGGCCAGGATAGCGTGTTGAAAACGACGACTGGAACACCATCTCCTTCAGTATTGATGTGTGCGGCGATCTCTTTGAATGAGTCCTCAATGATCTCATTCCCTGCTCGCCGTACATCGCGAAGATTACGCCGTGCATCGAGGTAATTCACACCGATACCCGAACCCGGCATGATGTCATGAAAATGATCAAAGAGCAGCCGCTTCCACGCTCGATTCATTTCTTCCTGCGGGTAAGCTCGACCTTCCAACAATGCCAAGGACGCGAATTTCTCGGCGTTCAGCATAGTTTCTTCACTGCGGCGAATACGGCGCTTGGTCTCGGCCTGGGTCGTGAATACACCGCGGTGATAGGCGAAGTAAAGCTCGCCATTCCAGGTCGGCACGTTCAGGGACGGAAGCTTCTGGTCGATAACCTTGAAGAAGTCGGCGGCGGTGTCGAGTTCCAGCTTAGGATAAACCGTGTTCGGGGACATCAACGTGCCAGCGGCATCGAGCATCTGGCGCGTGGGGCCGCCCCCGTGATCGCCGACGCCGTATAAATGCATCGTTTCGGGCCGATCGTTCAGCTTTGGTCCGTAGATGGCGGGCGCCCACACGGAAAGGTCCTTCGCCATGTTGGGACCATCGATTCCGCCGGCGTAGTCGTGCGGGAAGTAGGTCAAAAGACGACTGCCGTCCGGAGCTTGCCACCAGAAAAGCTTGTAGGGAAAAACAGTGAATTCATGCGCCCAAAGCAGTTTTTGGGTTACGAAATAGTCCATGCCCGACTTCTTGTAGATTTGCGGCAGTTGCCAGTTGTAGCCGAAAGAATCGGGATTCCATCCGATCTTTACGTCGACTCCAAACCGACTCTGGAAATAGCGCTTGCCGACGAGAATCTGCCGCGTGAGCGACTCTCCAGCCGGCATATTCAGGTCCGGCTCAACCCACATGCCGCCGATAACTTCCCAGCGGCCTTCCTTTATCCTCTGTTGAATCTGCTGAAACATATCCGGATACTTCTCTTCGATCCACTCGTAGGTGCGAGCGGACGACATGGTGAACCTAAAGTCCGGATATTCGCGCATCAGGTCGAGCACGCTCTGAAATGTATTGCGTACGACTTCCACCGTCTCGGTCCAGGGCCATAGCCATGCCATATCAATGTGCGAGTTGCCGATGGCATGAATTTTGAACTGCTGCAGCCAAGGTCGTAGCGCTTCAAGGTTTGAGTGCGCCTGCTTTAGAGAGTTATCGAAGCCTCCCTGATCTCCACGATCGAGCGTGCCGAAGTCGATTGCCTTAACGGCCGCGTCCAACTGCTGCTGCCTTTGTGCTCTGCCATCTGGGTAGGCAGCGATCATGGGCTCGGCCGAGAGAATCTCCATGCGCAAGGCGGCCGGGTCAGGCCTGTTTTGGGGAGTAACGATCAATTTACTTTCGGCAATGCTTGTTTCGGCCTGTCCGCAATTGATACGAACGGAAACGAGGAATTTCTGTCCAGGTTGTACATTTTGCGTAAGAGGAAGCGGCTGCTGCATGTCCTCGTCACCGCGATAAATGACGCCTCCATTCGAGAAGATGGTCAGAATGATGGGATCCTTGCTGCGAACGACGAACTCCAATTCGACGCGGGCTCCTTGCGTCGAGTACCCATCGATCTTGTCAGGAATCTGGATCCATCGGCGTAAGACTCGCGAGCCATTCTCCCATGGCTGATTGAGGCCTACTGTCGGCCAATCCGAATCATTCAAAGTCGAATCTTCAGGGTGGGGTACGTCAGCGTGAGACTTCCAATCCGCTACTTCCAGCTTGGTGAGTGACTCCAAATGATCGAGCGTTGACTTGTAAGGATCAGGCGGTGTTTGCGCAGAGGGATCTTGTGTGGCCGCAAATGCGAAAGTAGATAGGATCAGGAAGAAAAGAACCGCAGCCAATCTCTTCATGGACAATCACAGGAGCATTTCGATTTGCGGAGCAAGTTCCGCAGAGTGACATCCTACTCGACTCGGAGGGGCGGATGCAGGTTTTTGCTAGTAGTAAATAGGTGGGAGCTGTCCTGAGAAGCGAATGTCCTTATATGGATGCGGGTCAGCGCAATGCAGCCAGTTCGGCTCGGAGTTTGTGGGTCGCTCGGAACAACGTGTTTTTAATGGTATTTTCCGTCGTCTGCAGCAGGACGGCAACGGTCTGTAGCTTCATGCCCTGGTAGTGACGCAGTTCGAAGACCATGCGCTCGCGGGGTGAGAGACGCCGCAGTGCGGCCAGAATGCACCGCCGCAATTCAAGGTTCACCATGGAGCGCTCCGGGTTGGCCGCCGGATGCAGATGCGGCATCCGCTCGACGATGGTTCCTTCCTCGCCGCCCTCGGAAACCTCAGTACTTACTTCCTTATGCCGGCTGCGATTCTTCCGGACATGGTCGAGGCATAGATTGACAACGATCCGGTAGATCCACGTATAGAACGAGCACTCGAACCGAAACCCCGGCAGATTGCGATATGCCCGCAAGAAGGCTTCTTGATAGATATCCTGAGCATCTTCCTGCGATCCGGTGATGTGCATGGCGAGTCGCAGCACAACCTGGTCGTAACTGCGAACCAGTTCTTCAAAAGCAGCAGTGTCGCCCTGCTGCGCACGACGAACGACTTCATAGTCATCCGTTCGCGTCGAGCGCAACGCCGGCATGGGGAATGCACCGTTCACTCGATTTCTCGCTATTTCGGCCATCGCGCTCACGTCCTGCATTCCTCGCCTTAAAAGGCTGTGGTTGTATCAGGGCACGTCTTCCGAGTCATCGCAAACCGCAAATTGTGTGTTGGCCTGATCCTCTGCGAATCAGGCGAATGTTCTACCCCACGAACTTGTATCCCACTCCGTGCACGGTCAGAAAGAAGTGCGGATCTTCGGGCTTGGGTTCGAGTTTCTGCCGCAAGCGAACGATGTGTGCGTCCACCGTCCGCGTAGTCGGAAAATTGTCATATCCCCAAACGTCCTCGAGCAGTCTGTCCCGGCTGATCGCTTCCCCCGAATGGCATAAGAAATACTTCAGTAAATCGAACTCTTTGGACGAAAACTCCAGCGCCCGGCCCTGCCGCGAGACCTGGCACTTGCGGACATCTACCTCGATGTCTCCAAACGAGTAGCGCTCCCTCTCCTTCGAATGAGGTTGCGCCCGCCGCAATACAGCTTTTACGCGCGCCAGTAATTCGCGAATGGAGAATGGTTTCGTTACATAGTCGTCAGCACCAAGCTCCAGCCCGACCACTTTGTCTACTTCCTGCCCGCGTGCTGTCAGCATGATGATCGGAATGGACGGCCGCTTCTGTTTGAGCTGCTTACACACGTCAAGACCGCTCATGCGCGGCATCATCACGTCGAGTATCACGAGATCAGGGGACTCTTTCAGGGCTCGCTCCAATCCCGACACACCATCGGGAGCACTCAAGACCTGGTATCCCTCGAATTCGAAGTTGTCGCGCAAACCTGCCACCATGGCTGGTTCATCTTCGACAATCAGTATCTTGGGCATTGCCTTCTCCAACTGTCCGCCGTCGTTTGGGAACTGCCCTATGTGGTGCGTGCCGATGCTGCCTGCGTGTTCGTTGCTGTTGCGACTGGTAACGAAATCGTAAACCTGCTTCCCTCGCCAGGCGTGCTGTCCACCGAGACCTGACCGCCATGCGCCTGCACGATGTGCTGCACTAATGACAAACCGAGCCCGCTGCCTTTCGTGTTATGGACCAACGGATCGCCGACACGATAGAACTTCTCGAAGATCTTTCCCTGTTCCTGCTGCGGAATTCCGATTCCATGGTCCACCACTTCCAGTTTCACCGACCCATTCGACCGATACAGGTTGACACCGATAAACTTACGATCCTGCGAATACTTCAGCGCGTTATTAACTAGATTTACCAGCGACCGGGCCACGGCTTCGCGATCAACCCGCAAGGGCGGGACAGGCTCGATGTTCTCCTCAAGCGTGAAGCCGTGCTGCTCGATCTGGTACCGATATGACTCGATCGTATTCTTGACCAATTCAGATACGTCGGTTTCTCGGAATTCATATTCCTTTCGGCCAGCTTCGATACGCGAGAAATCCAGAATATTGTTGATAAGCGCTGTAAGGCGTTCGCTCTCCTTGCGAATGATTTGGTAGTACTCCTGATGCTTTTCCGGGCTGGTAAGCCTTCCTAATTCCAGAGTCTCGGCATACAGCCGGATGAGGGAGAGCGGTGTGCGCAATTCGTGGGAAACGTTTGACACGAAATCCGATTTCAGCCGTGCCAGCGCCATTTCCTTATTGATATTCCGGTAAGTCAGGAAAATCCCGCCGGCCAGGATCAAAGACAGGCCGCCAAGCACGAGAAAGCTGTTCACTACGAAGTGCTGTTCCATGGCGGCGAGGGTAGTTCCCTTCACTTTCATCGCCAGCGTCAGGCCCGGAAACGCACCATCGAAATTCCGTTCCACCGCGGGCTCTCCACCGTCCCAGCCCTGCGATGTTGCCAGAGGCGTCGGGTCGCTCTTTGCATGAATCATCATTACAGCCTGATTCTTTTCGTTTGACGATTCCTGATTGTGACTGATGATCTTGTCGAGCATCTCGGGGAAGAAATCATCGCGCAGGTACTCACCATCGAATACGATCCCAACAATTACTTTCTTTCCCGTCTCAACATCGTGCTTCACATACATCGCAACAGTCTTATAGATCTTCTTATCCCCGCGACTACTCCAGTTCGATTCATAGAAATAGGAACGGCCCTTTTCATGTCCTTTCTCCATGTCTCTCGCGTATTCGTCATACCCGATCGAAAGCCAGGCATCGTTCATTTTTTCGAGGTCTTCGGCTTCGGCCTTGAAAGCCGGCTCCCGCAAACGAGAAGGCTGTGAACGGAAGATTTGCCCGTGGGAGGGATCGTATAGATAAATGTGTGCAACGTAGGGATGGGCGGCGAGAATCTTGTCCAGCGTCGGCCCACAAGCTTCTCCGGGCGACGGAATCTCTTCCTTCACATCGTCCAGCAAGGCCACCGCTTTGTGGTTCATCTCCTTTTCGGAAATAGCCAGTACCTGGTTGAAGTCGCGCTGGATAGCGGCTTCCACGCCATGGTCGCGCTTGATCCGACTCAGGTGCATGACGCTGAAGTAGATCAGCGTTGCTGCCGGCAATACCACGGCCAACTCCAGCGTGAGGAGTAGGCGGGTTCGTGGGTTTCGGATTCGGCTGGTCATTGGGTCACTTGTTGAACGCACACGAGCATAGTTTATCGGCTATTTCGAGGTGTGAAGAAGGAGTGAAAAGATGTAAAAAGTTGTGAACGACTATTGCTAGTTACGGGCGGGCAAGCCTGTTCTATATCCCACTCGCGCCGATTTCCTTCTGAAGGCGCGCTATATCGTCAGCCGAGCAGCCGATACTATTCGCGATCTCCTCCGTGTGTTCGCCCAAAAGTGGCGGAGGAAGGCGGTACGCCACCGGGGTTTCCGACATTCGAATCGGGTTCGCGATACTGCGTGCAATCCCGAACACCGGGTGCTCCATCTCGACTACGAGGTTGCGGGCGCAGGCCTGCGGATCCCCCAAGCTCTCCGGTACATCCTGAACGGGAGCTGCCGGGATATCCGACGATCGGAGGAGTTCCACCCACTCTGTTGTCGGCTTGTGGCCGAACACACTTTGCAACTTAGCGATGAGATCCTCACGGTTGTGTACTCGCTCAGCATTGCTGACGAACCGCGTATCCCGGCCCAAGGTTCCTTCAACACCGAGAACTTTCACAAATCGCTGCCACACTGTCTCTGTCCCGACGCCCACTACGAAATACTTCTTATCGGCGCCTTGAAACATCTGGTACGGAACGATACTTGGGTGTGCGTTTCCCCAACGTTCCGGCGACACCTTGGCGTTCAGGTAATTGCTGCCGATATTCATCAGCCATGTGACTTGCGAGTCGAACAATGCCATGTCGAGGATTTGGCCGCGCCCCGTTCTTTCGCGCGCCAGCAGAGCAGACAGAATTCCTATTGCCGCATAAATGCCGCAAGTCACGTCCGCAATGGCGATCGGATACCGCATCGGCCCCCCTTGGGGCTCCCCGGTGAAACTCATGACCCCTGCTTCGGCCTGCGCAATGATGTCGTAGCCCGGGTGCCCCGCTTTTGGTCCGGTCAGGCCATAGCCTGAAATCAAACAATAGATCAGGCGAGGATAGCGCTGACAAAGGGCATCGGGATCCAGCCCGCGCCGCTGGAGCGAGGCCAGAGATGGCTGATTGATTAACAGGACGTCGTCAGTTGCCAAAAGGCGATGCAATACATCTTTGCTGACGGGCTGATCGTAGTCGAGCACGATGGAGCGCTTGTTCCGATTAGCCGCGAGAAAATACGCCGACTGTTCGCCTACAAAGGGAGGTCCCCAGGTGCGCGAATGGTCTCCCACACGTGGCCTTTCGATCTTGATCACATCGGCGCCCAAGTCCCCAAGCAGCATGGCGCAGTAGGGGCCCGCCAGCGCTTCGGTGATCTCGAGCACTCGAATGGAATTGGGCAGCGGCGGAGTGGGTGTCAGGTGCGTTTCCTTCAAGAGATGAGTTTATCTGATAGACCCAAGCCCGGGACCCTGTATAAGAAGGTTCCGTTCATGCGGCTCGAAACGCGTTGACAGCAGCGCGTATGGAAAGAATAATCGTTCGCACCGTTGACGTTAGCAGTTGCCGGCTGATTGCAATGCCGCGTTCTCGGGGTGAGGATTCCACAAGCAAATGTACTTCCGACCGACAACCTGCGAGCAAGCACTCGATGTGCTGGCCGCAAGGCGCTGTACCGTCCTGGCCGGGGGAACGGACATCTACCCTGCCCACGTCGGCAGGCCTCTGCGTGGGGACTTCCTCGATATCACTGCAATTCACGAGTTCCGCTGTATCGAGGAAGAGGAGGCTTCGTGGCGCTTTGGTGCATCAGTGACGTGGTCCTCAGTTGCGAAGGCTGATCTTCCCCCGGTATTTCGAGGACTCCAATCTGCCGCCCTTCAGATCGGCGGGGTACAGGTCCAGAACATCGGTACTCTCGGCGGCAATCTGTGCAATGCATCGCCCGCGGCGGATGGCACTCCGAATCTTGTGGCGCTAGGCGCCGAGGTCGAGTTGACGTCAGCCACCGGCACCCGCAAAATCCCCGTGGAATCGTTTATTACCGGCAATCGGAAAACTCGTCTTAATCCCGGCGAGCTGCTAACCGCTATTGTTGTGCGCAAATCGATTGGTTCGGCGCGGTCAATTTTTCTCAAACTTGGGGCGCGCAAATACCTCGTCATTTCCATCGCCTCGGTGGCGATTGTGCTCGAATCGGCGGACAGGAAAATAGCAGATATTCGAGTCGCCGTCGGTTCCTGCACTTCCGCACCATGCCGCCTTCGAGTCGTGGAAGCAGCACTGCAGGGCCAGATGTTGCACAGGGAAATTGGTGACATTGTTCAACCAGATATGCTTCAGGCCATTACTCCGATTGACGATGTCAGGGGAACAGCAGCCTATCGGCGCGATGCCGTTCTCACACTGGTTCGTCGCGGCATTCGGGAACTCGCCGCGTGAAACCAGCGGTCCAATTCGAGGTGAACGGCCGGCCAGTACAGGTCGAAAGAGATCGCATCACTCGACTCTCCGAGGTCTTACGCGAGGACCTGCAGCTCACAGGGACAAAGATAGGCTGCAACGCCGGGGATTGCGGCGCGTGCACCGTTCTACTTGATGATCGACAGGTTTGCTCATGTCTCGTTGCACTCGGACAAGCTGAGGGCCGTACCGTCACGACTGTGGAGGGACTTGCGCGAGACGGCAGCCTTGCTCAGCTCCAAATATCCTTTCACCGCTTCGGCGCTGCACAATGCGGCATATGCACTCCGGGAATGTTGATGGCCGCGACCGACTTGCTGTCCCGCAATGCGAAACCGTCCCGCGATGAAATCCTTGACGGTTTGGGCGGCGTGCTGTGCCGTTGCACTGGATACCACAACATCATCGATGCCGTTTGGCATGCCGCGCATAAAAACGGCGACCAAGTTCCGGAATCTTCGATGGCTGCCGTGGGGTCGCGAAAGCCAAGCGTAAAAGGGGTCGCGATTGTCAGCGGCGCTGAGAAGTATGGCGCCGACGAGACGCCGCAGAATTCGCTGGTATTGCGCGCGATTCGATCTCCACATCACCATGCCACGTTCAGCTTCGGTGACCTGGAGTCCTTTCGCGCCGGCAACCCGGAAGTTTGCCTTCTGACTCACGCCGATGTGCCCGGCCAAAACCGGTTTGGGATCTACGACACTGGAAAAGATCAGCCGGTCTTTGCAGAAGGCTATGTCCGCTATCGCGGGGAAGCGGTGTGCGCGCTGGTCGGAGAAGAATCGATTCTGGCAGAAATCAAGGACACGGATGTTCCGATCACATGGGCATTGTTGTCGCCGATTCAAAACGTATTGGAGGCAACAAGTGCCGACGCGAAACAACTCCATTCCCATGCGCCCGAGAACGTCCTCACGCGCGGCCGCATGGTACGTGGCAACTGCGACGCGGCGGTTCAATCAGCAGACGTGGTCGTCGAAGAACATTTTTCGACCTCATTTGTCGAACATTCTTATATCGAACCGGAAGCGGGGTATGCGCGGCGCATTGGGAACAGTGTCGAAATTTATGTGACCACACAGAATCCTTACATGGATCGCAACGAGGTAGCCCTGATTCTCGGTCTTCCTGCCGAGCAGGTGCGCATCATCCCGAGCGCCTGTGGTGGCGGTTTCGGAGGCAAGCTCGATCTGTCAGTTCAGCCCATGCTTGCAATCGCTGCGTGGAAGCTT
>JBPYEW010000178.1:0-30593 GCA_051984555.1 Terriglobales bacterium
CGTCAGCACCAGCTTGGTTCCTACATCCATCGTAAACATCGACTCGATGTAACATCCACACAAGCTGATTTCGTCAGTCGACAGACGCATCGGGACGTCCGTCCCAAACGCCAGGAGTTGCACTGGAATCTTTGCCCTGATGCGCGGATAGCGTCTACGCTCCGGCGGATAACGAGGCTCTTCCACGGCATGCATGGTGGCGAATACTACGACGACCGCGCACAACCGTCAATCCAGCGTTGCAAATTTCATCGTATACCTGCAGAAATTGTTGGGCATTCCCATCTGAGAGTTGACGCCCCGGATTTTCGGCTTATGATGACCAAACTTCTGGCCGAGCCTTCCTGCGTTGCCCTGGGGGAGGCGCAAACAGGTTGGCTCGGTTTCGTTGTTTCGCACAGCTCGCCATAAAACTTGCCAACGCCTTCTCATGGGAGGAACGTGTGTGCAGGCCGAGGTGCTCGAATCTGATTGTTGATTGAGCGCTACGAGCTGGATGCTGAAAATCTTGCAGAAAGCGGGTTCCCAGGTGCCTGGGTTCCCTAGTCACTGTCGTCCGAATCGCTGGTCCTCAGAATTCCGGGCGAAGGTTCCGCCAAGGTTACATACCGGAAGAATCGTGGCGATCCCCGCCGCTTCCAGTACTTCAGGTCGTAGGACTCGAC
This sequence comes from Terriglobales bacterium, assembly GCA_051984555.1. Lineage (GTDB taxonomy): Bacteria > Acidobacteriota > Terriglobia > Terriglobales > Acidobacteriaceae > Gp1-AA122. Next base: position 666 of record JBPYEW010000178.1, read on the forward strand.
CCGCAACCCCCTTGTGGTCGAACTGAAGAAGGTATGTTGGGCGGGATTCACCACAATGGCTGCATGCCCCTTCCACACCGCCAGGTCCCCCGGTTGGGGATGGCTCACTTCCCGAAACGCATCGCTTCCCTCATACAGGTCCGAAGAGTCTGCGTAGGGGTAAGAAAAGCCCGCTTTTTTGTAGATATCGTGAACCAGGTGAGAACAATCTTCCCGCGAATGACGTTGATATCGGATTTCTAGCGCGGCCCCGATAATCGCCATTCCCTCATCCCGGGTGATCAGCCGCGGCGCTTGCCGTGGTGCGGCAGCATCCTCGACGGGCTGCTGCGTCGCGCGTTTCCGCGCTACCTGCGCCGGACTTCCCGTCGCGAGCGCTACCAGCAGGACCAGGACAACCCTCTCCACCGCGGACTGCGCCATATTCAAGTAGTTTTAGTGCGAATTGAAGGCCCGGAAAAGATTACGGCAGGACTGTGGCGGACGGTTCGAACAAAACCACTGGCGAACCATTTTGGGAATATCATGCAGATAATGATTAATTAGACGTTTATTTCTTTGAGATATATTCACGAAGAGTGTATTTTCAATTTGGGCCGGTTGGAAATTGACTTACGCTAGACGCCCAGCCTGCAACTCCTTTGTTTTAAAGATTTTGGATTTAAGTTCTTTGTTTGGAAGATTTTGCGAAATTCTGCCGCTAAATTCTTGATTTCAAAGGATCGCATATATAGGGGGGTGGGTACCCCGACAACCTAAGCCTGTTTCCTCCAGCAGTAAACGCGTCACGACTGGTGCCATCCAAAGCATTGCACGCAATTGGGAGGGAACAAGATGAAAACACTAGCGATCACGCTTCTGCTCTTGTGTCTCGGCGCGTTCGTCTACGCCCAGGACACAGACAATTCGAATAGTAAGGATACGTCCGAACTTCAGGCGGCCACGGCCACCGTACAGCACATGACTGCGGCTGCCGGTGATAACGGCATTCCGAACACTGTCTTTGAAGGCGCTAAATGCGTCGCGGTCATTCCCAAGCTGATCAAGGGAGCTTTCGTCGTCGGTGGTGAGCACGGCGACGGTGTCGCCACTTGCCGCGTGAACGGCGCCTGGAGCGCACCCGCCCCCTTCAAGCTCTCCGGTGTAAGCTGGGGTCCGCAGATCGGTGGCAAGAGCACAGACCTGCTCATGTTCATCATGAACGAGCAAGGCATGAATAATCTGCTCGCCGGACATTTCAAGCTGGGCGCAGATGTCTCGGCCGCTGCCGGGCCGGTTGGTCGTTCGGCCTCGGCCGACGCAGCTTGGAAAGCAGGCGTGCTGACCTATTCCAGCAGCAAGGGCGCATTCATCGGTGCCTCGCTGAACGGCGCAGAGATCCAGCAGGATCACAAAGCCACGCAGGCCTGGTACGCCAGCGATATCTCGTTCAAAGAGATTCTGACTGGCGGCGCGAAGGTCCCGAATCCACAGGCGCGAGCGTTCGTCGATGCCGTGCAGAACGCCAAGCAATCGGCGCAATTGAAGTAAGCAGAGAAAAGGAGTAAAGAAACCCGGTCCCCAGGTTAGCGTCCTTGACGTTAGCCTGGGCTGACCGCTATGACCCAGCCACTCGGGCGGCCGCATGTTGTGGTTGTCGCCCGATCAAATCTTCTAGAACACGCAAATAGGTTGCGGCCGTTTGCTGCCGCGAAAATCGCTCGACAATATAGCGACGTCCGTTCTGTCCCAACGCCACTCGCATGGCGTCATTTGCAGCCAGTTCCTTGATCGTCCGCACCAGGGCTGCAGCATTTTCGGGCTCAATGAATACGCCCGCGTCGGCGTTCTCGACGATTTCCCGCGCCTGACCGTCGACGCCAAGAATGACCGGCTTCGCACCGGACATGAATTCCAGCATCTTCGTTGGGATTACTGTCTTGAACAACTCGGTTTTCTTAAGTAATACCAAACACACATCGGAGGCAGAAATGAACTGCGGCATCTTCTCCCGCGGCTGCTGACCAACCCAGCAGATATTCGACAATCCGCGCTGCTCGGCCAGTTTCCTGACGCGTTCCTTGTCCGCGCCTTCTCCGACCATGAGGAACATCGCTTGCGGAAAACTCGATTGCAGTTCCGAGGCCGCTTCCAACACAGTATCGAGGCCGTGTGCCAGACCCATGGTCCCTGCGTAAAGGATGACGAAGCGGCCATCGGTTCCAAGTTCGTGTCGCAGGTCGCTGGTTTCCTGCGGAGCGAACAAGTCGGTCTCGACCCCATTTTCGACGACCGATATCTTGTCGCGCGGGACGGCCCAGTTCTTTACTAGTTCTTCGACAAACGCAGGGGTTACCACCACGATGTGATCCGCATGTTTGTATAGAAATCCGGCAATCGCGCCTAAACCGCGATGAAGAGCGGACCCGCTGCCTCCCACGCCGACGGCGGCAAGCGATTCCGGCCACAGGTCGCGCACTTCGAAGATGAACGGCACTCGCTTGACCTTCGAGAGCCACCAGCCCGAGAGCCCGACCAGCAATTGCGGAGAAGTGGCTATCAGCACATCCGGTGTCGGCACGAACATGCCGGTGCTCGCCGCGGAAATGCAGAACGAGCTGTAGTTCAGCATTCGTTCGTAGGACTTGCGGTTCGGGAAAGGCAACAACCACGAGCGCACGACGTTGATCCCGTCGACCCGCTCGCGCATAACTAGCCGCCGGAACTTGCTTCGATACTCCTGCGGCACCACGCCCGTCGGGTGATTGGGAAAGCCGGTAAGGACCGTAACTTCGTGTCCTTCCCGCACCCAATGCCGCGAGAGCTCAGCGACTCGCGCAGCGGGCGCGCCCATCTCGGGAGGAAAGTACTGCGATACGTAAAGAATCTTCACGGAATCAGTAGTAGCAAAGTTTGAAGGCGCTTTTGTAGCAGAGTGCACGCGTGCGCTTCGCCCGGCTCTTGCCGTAGCTTTCCCAGCGGTCGGCGAACTCGGCGAATTTGGCTTCCCCAGTCAACGTGTGCATGACGCGCAATTGCACGATATGCAGCCGATGGTAAAACGAGCTCGCGACCATCTGTAGCTTCGTCCCGGACTGCTCATAAAGCGACCAAAAACCCATATCGTATTTCCCGAGATTGGCCAGCAACGTCTGTACTGCTTGTTGAAAGATCGCTTGAGCTGTCGGATCTCCAGACACGAGAAAGTAGTCGTGAACGCCCCAAGCCGCCCAGATGAATCCGTTCAGAATGTGGGTTGGCGGAGAAACGATATATTCCTCGAACCACAGGTCGCCGCGATCATCGGTGAAAGTCACGCCCCCGTCTTCGACCGGCAGAAGGAAGCTCGCGAATGCCCGCTGCGCGGCGTGCAGGTACTCGGGTTTTGCACTCTCATGGTAGGCCCGCACCAGCAGCGAGATTCCCTGCCCTTGTGCCAAGCCGGAATACCACGGAGCCTTCAGCGTATCGCGATATTCCCAATCGAAATGATGCGTCCAGACCCAGACGCCAAAACGGTTTCTCTCGAGATGCTCGCATAACCAATCCGCGGCTTTGAGATAACGCGACTGCCGTTCCCCGTCGCCGCAGCGTCGAAACAGGTTGTAATTGCCGAGTCCCCATTGCGCGATCGCGATCGGGTTGTACTGCTTCCCTATCTGGCCGCGATAGTCGAGCAGTGGAATCCCCTGGGAATCGTGGTCTCCGGTGTAGTCCGCTTTCTCCTCGAATCCCATGTAATACTCGCCAAGCTCTTGCGGAAAGGCGTTGGGGTTAAGCAAAGGTGTGTCGTGCCAAAAAGTTAATTGGCTCTTCCCCGGGAGCAAGTACGCGCCGAAGACACGCCGGTAATACTGAATGCGCTTGGCCAACGACATAGAGAAAGGAGATTAGCCGAACTATAGCACGGACTTCACGGCTGCCCGTCTGCTAAGCGCCAGATCGTGGTCTCCATATCATGGCCGCGAACGGCCACGGTCGTGAGTGCCAGCAGGTTGGTGCTGTTGTGTCCATCCGGCAGAAAAACGTTGCCGTATTGGAAGAGGCCCATCGGCCAGATGTCCTTCTCCCATTCGCGCGACCATCGCCACTCGCGTCCGTCAGCGCTGCCCACGATGGATACGGATCGGGTCGCGTTCAAGGCGCTCGGCTCAGCCATCGTTGAGAAGAACACTGATCCGTCTGTCTGGCAGCCATAGATAGAAGAACTGGAAAGCGAGGTCACCTCAGTCGTTTCACCCGTCCGGCTCATTCGGTAAAGGAAGTTCCGCTCAAAGGGCGTGTCCGATGAGAAGTACACCGCGTCCTTTGTCGGCACGATCGCCACTGCTCTCGATTGCTGATTGCCGGATAACACGGTTTCCACCGACCTGAAGTCTGGCGACGCACGCAGAATGCGGCACTCAGGACCGTCATCTCCCGTAAGCACCCAGAGAGAGTCGCTCCACTGGTCGTAAACGACGTTGTGTACATGCCGGATTGCGCCTTTGGCAAAGGTGTACGCGACCTCCCAGGTCAGCCCGAGATCCTCCGACACATAGATGTGAACCTCATCGCGCGAGGAGTTGTCGAAGTACTCGCCCCAAAACAATTTCCCGCCGGGAGTCGACGCGATGTGCAATGGTCGCGTCCCGCGTTCGATCGCATGGGAGATGCGAAACTCAGTTTCACCCGGCGCCATGGAAACGATCGCTCCTGGCACTGCTCCCACGATATGCCCCGACTGCAGCACCGCGATTGCATGAAACCCATCGCGGCACAACCGCGCACTCAAGCGGAACGTCGCAGACAGGTTTCGCCAAAGAGCTGGACGGAAACACCCCACGATTTCCCACTCGAATGCCTGGCCCTGCATTCTTCCGCGTAACAGGGTGTAAGCATGTGAAGCGTAGAGAACGTCGTTGTCCCAGGCAAGAACACGCAAACGTGGACACGCGGCCACGCAGGCGAACGGCCATTCGGTCGCACGGAGCGACACGACTGTACTCGCTTGAGGTGATGCCATTCTTAGTTCTCGGATTTCCTTACGAGGAAGGGCCCAATTGCCAGCGCATCCATCCGAGTGCGTGTAAAGCAGTCAATCGCCTCTTCCGGTGCACAGACGATCGGCTCATTTTCGTTGAAACTCGTGTTAAGTACAACTGGTATGCCAGTTTGCCTGTGAAATGCCTTGATTAGGTCGTAATACAGGGGGTTCTCGTCACGTGCAACAGTTTGCAACCGCCCCGTGTCGTCCACGTGATTGACCGCGCATAGTTGTTCCCGCTTCTGAGGACGAATCTTATAGACATGCAGCATGAACGGCGATGGATGATCGTGCTCAAAGTACTCATGCTGATGCTCCGCCATGATTGACGGCGCAAACGGACGAAACCACTCTCGGTGCTTGATGCGCGCGTTCAGGACATCTTTCATGTTGGGCAGTCCGGGATGAGCCACAATGGACCGGTTTCCCAAGGCCCGAGGTCCCCATTCCATACGTCCCTGGAACCACCCAACAACGTTCCCCTTGGCGATTTCGCAGGCTACCGCGTCGAGGAAAGGTTCTCGATCGAAGCGCTGATATTGCAGCCGGGATTTCTTAAGCGCGCTCTCCAAGAGTGGTTCGGAGAAGTCCGGCCCTAGGTAAGAGTTCTTCAGCTCACAATTCCTTGGCTTTCCCAACACAGAATGATATGTGTGCAGCGCCGCCCCGATAGCCAGACCTTCATCGCCCGCTGCCGGCTGGATCCATGTCCTGCGGAAAGGCGTTCTGCAGAACAGCTTCCCGTTCGCCACGCTGTTCAGAGCGCAGCCACCGGCCATGGCCAGGTTTTCCTCTGGCACATGTTTGTGCAGCTCGTTCAAAAGATGAAAAAGTACTTCTTCAAAGCGGTGCTGCATGGCGAAGGCGATATCCATATCCCGCTGCGTGATCTCCGCATGCGGTTCGCGCGGCTGGCCGAATTCTTTGGTCATCCGATCTGAGAAATGTCGTGCCAGACGAACTGTTCCATCGGGCAGCACCTGCATACCTTGGTTGCTACCCAACGGCTTGAAGTACGACAGATTCAGCTGGAAACTGCCATTCTTCAGCTTGATGACATTCTTTACAGCATCGCAATACGTCGGCTTGCCATAAGGCGCGAGCCCCATCACCTTGCCCTCATCCCCATACTTCTTGTATCCGATGAACTCGCAAAGCATCGTGTAAAAGCTGCCCAAGGAATGCGGCAGGTATACGCGGTCAAGCACTTCAATGTGATTGCCTTCACAACGAGCCGTCATAGTGGAGACGAAATCGCCCGAGCCGTCATAGCTGAAACCTGCCGCCTTCTCCCAGGGCGAGCAGTAATAGGCGCTAGCGATGTGCGCGATGTGATGTTCCAGGTGATGCTCCTGGAAACGCAATTGCGCCGCATCCACCTCGAGCGCCTGCCCGAGCAAGCTGCGTACGTCGCGCATCGATTCCTTACGCTGACGCAGCTTGATGAAGTTCAGGACCTTTGCGGGATTCGCGAGCGCGTACTGCACTTTCTTGGCGAGATTCGCGTCGCTGTCCTGGCCAACAGCTACGTGATCCACCTCTGAGATCTTTACGCCTGCCGCATCGAGACAAGCCTTTACCGCCAATGCGGGGAAACCTCCGTAATGCTTTACACGGTTCAACCGTTCTTCGGCGATCGCAAACAACACTTTGCCATCCTGAACAATGGCTGCCGATGCGTCGGCGTGAAACATATTGAGGCCCAGAATCAACATGAACTGCGCAATCCCTTCTGTGCTTTAGCTTTCGAGAGTATCGGACGACTGTGTGGCGGCGCTGACGAATTCGCTGACATCCACCGACATCGGTCGACCGAAAGCCAGCGAATCACGGATTCGCAAGGTTGCCAGCGAAGTCGCCACGATTTGTTCAAACCGAATGGGAGACATCCCTCCCTGTTGCAGCGCTTCAGCAAAAGACTGCCACTCGGCTTGATGTCCTTTGTCTTGGCGAAAACGAGACCTGAGCGACCGCTTCCTGCCGTGTTGCACCAGTTCCAAGCGCCTGAAATCCTCCATCACTGCAACGGCGCCGTTACCGAAGACCTCAATACGCTCCTTCGAGAAACTCCGGTCGCCGCTGGCAAGATATTGGATCGTGCCCAGCGAACCATTCGCAAAACGAATGGTGACCACGACATTGTCTCCACTGTAGCGGCCATTGTCGGGAATCGAAGTTGCATGCACCTCAATGGGAACAGACCCCGTCAGAAACATCAGCAGATCCACAAAGTGGCAAACTTCGCCAACTATGCGGCCGCCCTGTTCCGATTCGTGAACCCAGTGATCTGGCTCAAGGTACCCGGCATTCACGCGATAGGAAATGGCTAATGGCTCGTGCATACTCGCGAGGAATTCCTTCATTCGCACGACAAACGGAGAAAATCGCCGGTTGAATCCAACCATCAATAACGGCTTCGGTCCCGGCCTTTGATAAAAACGAATGATCTCTGCCAGCTCGCCCTCGTGCACACACAACGGCTTTTCGCAGAAAACGTGCTTGCCCGCGTGAAGTGCGCGCAAGGTCTGCGTTGCATGGAGATGATGCCTCGTCGAAATGACTGCCGTGTTGATCGACGAATCGGAGAGGATTTGTTGCTCATCCGAAGTGCAGTACCGGAACCCAAACTTCTCTCCGGCATGCCGTGCCCCCGCTCCCCTTGCAGAACACACCCCGACAAGCGTCAGTCCGGCATCTTTCATCGCTGGGACAAGCGTACTCACAGCAAAGCTTCCCGCCCCTAACAGGCCAACTCCAACCTGCGGTGTAGCCGAGTGCCGACTCAGATCCAAGTCGATTCGGGTTGAGGTTTCGGTCCGTTCAGGGTACTCGATCAGCACCCCGAGAAACGGCTCATCGATTTTCCCGGTAATGAGATCGTACGCACTTCGGGCTTCGTCGACGAGAAATCGGTGGGTGATTAACGACCGAACATTCACTTTGCTGCTGGCGAGCAGGTCGATGAACGAGCCCATGTTCCTCGTTTCCGTCCACCTGACGTATCCGATCGGGTAATCGCGCCCCTTCTGCTCATAGGCGGTGTCATAACGTCCCGGACCGTAGGATCGCGAAACCCTGAAGTCGAGCTCTTTCCCATAATAGAGCTTGCGTTCCAGGTCCATGCCTACTGTACCAACGGCTACGACTGTGCCTCGATCCCGCGTAACCTCGCCCGCCAAGTTGACTGGATCACTGCTCGACGTTTCAGCTGTGATCAACACCGCATCGACTCCGGCGCCAGCGGTACTCTCAGCACAAAGAGAGCTGAACTGATCTCGGGAAGTCGCAACAGCATCTGCGCCCATGCGTAGTGCCAACTGCGCACGGTCCTCAAGCAGGTCGAGCCCTAAGACGCGGCATCCCGCAGCCTTCAAGATCTGCACCGTCAATTGGCCAATCAGACCTAGTCCAATCACACAAACAACGTCGCCCAACTTGGCTTCCGAGGTTCTGATTCCGTGCATGGCAACAGCGCCGACGGTGGCGAAAGCTGCTTCGTCGAAACCCACAAGGGACTGATCGGGGAGCTTCGCCATGAGTAGCCGTGGTATGCAGGCTATCTCCGCGTGGACCGCATACCCGGCTCCGGCGCACGCAACACGGTCGCCGGCGCGTAGATCTGTCACGTCGTCAGCGACAGCTATCACGCTACCCGCGCTGCTGTAGCCGAGAGAACCAGGTTGGTCCAGGCGTGTGCGCACTGCTTGCATGGTGGTAAACAATCCATCACGTTTGACCTTGTTGATCACTTCTCGGACAAGATCCGGACGGGCTTTCGCCTTTTGCACCAGGCTCTTGCTCGCGAACTCAGACGAGGCGCGCTCTGTGCCGGCAGATACAAGCGATGCCGCTATCCGAACCAAAGCACAGCCAGGCAGAAGCTGGGGCGTCGGCACTTCAGCAACGGCAATCTCACCGGAGCGCGCATCCTGGAGGACTTGTTTCATGCCGTTGCAACCTGCTCCCGGGGACTGGCGACACGAACATCGGCATCCAGGAACGAGCGCTGCCATAATTCGAGCGTCAGGAATTGCCAAATCTGCATGGACCAGTCCTGTTCTCCACTTCGATGTTCAGCAACAAGGCGCTGTACTGCATCAGCGCGGAAAATTCCACGGTCCCTGATATGCGAATCCGACAATAGGTCATCCACCATCACGTGAAGATCATTCGCAAGCCAATAATCGATCGGAGCGGCGAATCCCGCTTTCGGCTGACGCAAGACCTCTTCCGGCAGAATGCCGGTCATCGCCTTACGTAGGATATATTTCGTCTTGGGGCGCAGCCTGCCCTTCAGCTTGAGGTGTGGCGGCACATTCCAGGCCACGAATTCCGCAAGTTCCCGATCAAGAAAAGGAACCCGTACCTCGACCGACGACGCCATGCTCATCTTGTCGTTGTAAGTGAGATTGAGGCTCGTCATGAAGATCTTGGAATCGAGGTACAACATCTGGTTCAGGAAATCAGCCTCGTTCATCTCTTCAAATGCAGCCCGATGTCGATTGGCGGGATCGAACGAAGCTGCCGTCGATGTGAAGTCAGGCGTGTACAAATTGCGTTTCTGATCACCGTCCAAGTAGGTGCAGTTCATCACGAAGCGCTCCACGGGCTCCAAAGAGGCGCTACGCGCCATCTTTTTCGCCAGGCGAATACGACCTTTTATCGAACTGCCTCGCATGCCCGGCAAACTCAGAAGAGATTTGTCGATGATCCTGCGCAGCCCTTTTGGGACTCGACCATAAAGCTCTCCCCAGTAATGGGCCGAATACTTTCGATATCCCGCGAACAACTCGTCACCGCCAACGCCCGATAGCAAAACTGTCGCGTTCTTACGCGCCTCTCGGCACACAAGATAAGCCGTAATGAGGGCCGGATCAGCGGTGGGTTCATCCATATGCCAGATAAGTCTTGGGAGAAGATCCGCGACGTCAGGTTCAACCACAATGCGGTGGTTGTCACTGCCGAGCTGCCGCGACAATCTGGTGGCCACTTCGGGATCGTCGAGCGTCGTCTCCCCCACTCGATATTTTTTCGGGAATGTAATCGTGTAAGTTTGAACCGGGCGCGCGGTAGCCTGCGACATCATCGCGACAATGCTCGACGAATCCAGGCCTGCGCTTAGAAAGGCCGCAACCGGGACATCGCTGACCATCTGACTGACTACACTCTTACCAAAACGCTCGCGAATCTCGCCGATAAGTTCGTCTTCGGATCGCGAAAATGTCGAATCGGCTGGCGGGAATGTAAGATCCCAATATTGTCTTACCAGCAGTTCACCATTACGAAGAAGCGCGTAATGCCCCGCTGGCAATTTGAAGATGCCGCGAAACATCGTCTTCGGGTCAGGAACCCAGAGGAATGTCAGATATTGATGGAGCGACTCAGCGTCCAGTTCAGGCTGAAAACCCGGGATCTGCAGCAATGCCTTGATTTCAGACGCAAAAGCGAACCGACGGCCGCTCTGTGAATAATAGAAAGGCTTCACCCCGAAATGATCACGAGCCATGAATAACGTCGGGCTAGTCCCGCGGAGATCGCAAATTGCGAACGCAAACATCCCGTTGAGCCGCTTTACGCAATCGATTCCCTCTTCCTCATACAACCGGAGAACAACTTCAGTATCGGTATGCGATTGGAAAGAGTGTCCCTTCTGCTCCAGCTCTCGACGCAGTTCGCCGAAGTTATAGACTTCACCGTTATACGTAATCCAGAGACTACGGTCCTGGTTGGCCATCGGCATGTGACCTTCCGGAGAAAGGTCCAGGATAGCCAGCCGGCGACTGCCGAGCCCGAAGTAACTTCCGTCAGGAAATTTCCGTTCCCAGATGCCTGAGTCATCGGGCCCGCGGTGCGATTGAACAAGGTTCATGCGGGCCAGCGTTTCGCCGTCACCCCAATTCACCAAACCGCTAATTCCGCACATCGCCCGGGTGATCCTTCCCTCTTGCGAGCTCGTAGATTTTCGCTTTCGTGTGGAATACCTGGACTGCCTGAAACCCACAGTAAATCAAACCAGGCACGCCATCGAGAAACCCCAACCGGACCAAGTACCTGTAGAGAAACAGCACAATCGCGGCACCGGGAATACGTTGGAATCGTTTCTTCAACCAACGCCGGCGCTGCGCCTGTGTTCCAAACAGTGACGGCTTCAGGTCGGCAGTATTGCCTTCAGACCAGACCTTGGCTTCCCAATTTGAGTACTCGTCGTGCTTTTGTATGTAACGCGAAAGCGATTCAATATTCCGGTGGAGCAATGAATTACGAAGCCGTGAGGTGCGGCCGTCTACAATGACGTGCTCGTGGATTTCCATGTCGGCCATGGAAGTGTCTTGATCCTGCAAGCGGCATTCATATCGCCCTTTCCCGCGTCGGAACAGCGACAATTTCCGGAAGCTCGCACCGCTAAATCGCAGCGGGCGACCGAGGAAGTACATTCGAAGCGCGATCCAGTAGCCATCGATTTCAGGGTTCTGAATGGCTAGCCGAATCTCAGCCACTAACTCCGGCGTGACCAACTCATCTGCGTCGAGCAAGAAAATCCAATCGTAGGCCAAAGGCAGGTTGTTCATGGCCCACTGACGCTTTTTCGGCCAGCCGCCTCGATAGTCAAACTCCACCACCTTCGCACCGTGAGCGCGCGCAACTTCTACGGTGTCGTCCGTACTATGCGAATCAATGACATACACCTCGCCCATCTCTCCGAGACCCGCCAGGCAACGCGGCAGATTCCGACCTTCGTTCCGAACGGGTATGATCACGCTAATGGGCAGAACACCGACGCGCGGAGGTGTTTCCCTCGAGGGCCGTACTTCCAGCAGATTCTGCATTAAGAGATTTGGGAGAAAGTTCTATCATCTTACCCCGAGATGGCCAACTTTCCCACCTAAAGCAGTGGAAAACTCCGACGCGATGGATCAAGCATTCACCCCGTGCAGATCACACCATCGCTGCAGAACGTACAATGACCATGGCCTCGACCAGGATGTTCTTCCGTCAAGAAAATCTTCCCAGATGCCGGTCGCCGCATTCCCGTTTAGAACGGTTTCCAGAGGTCCGCTGGAGACTTGCCTTATAGCGTTCTCGATTCCCGGCCGCAGGTCTTCTCTCATCCATTTCTCAAATGGAAGGGTGAAACCCTGTTTGCGGCGATGGACGACTTCCCTGGGTAGTGACCCAGGGACTGACTTAACCAACAATGGCTTAGGTATCGTGTCGTCAAGCTTCCACGAACCAGGTAAGCAGAGTAGCTTTTCCGCCAGGATGTGATCAATCAGCGGCACCCGGATCTCCAGGCCATGCGCCATGCTCATGCAATCCGAATCGCGAAGCAATGTATTCAGCATGTAAGAGCGCGATTCGAGGTACGAAAGGCGATTGATGGGATCGAGAGCCCGGCTGGCGGCGAGACTGTCCTGCAGAGGCCTAAGCGCGGCTTCCTGTGCCATGCCATCCTTGAATGTTAGTAACGAACTCTGCTGTTGGGGAGTGAACAACATTCGCGAAAGGAAATAGGGATGCAGCAGTTGCCCGTTATCGCCTGCTAAGGCAGCTAGCTTGCGATTCTGGTCGGTTCTCTTTGCCAATGCGCCGAAAACCTGAGCCAAGGGTGCGCGCAACATCCTCGGCAGATGGTGCCATCGCCTAACGAACCGCTCCATCCGCGGCACAGATCGAAAGCTGGAATAGCCCCCAAATAACTCGTCGCCTCCCAACCCCGACAGTGCAACCTTCACTCCCGCAGCACGCGTCTGGCGAGAAATGAAGTACGTGTTTATCCCATCAATCGTCGGCTGATCCATCGACTGCAGCGCTCCTGGGATCGCGTCCAGAACGTCTCGCTGTGACACGGAAATTTCCTGGTGCTCTGTCTTAAAGCATTTCGCCACCGCCCGTGAATGTGCGGCTTCACTGAACTCGGCTTCCCGAAACACTAAAGAGAAGGTATTCAAGCGAAAGCCCGCCTGGCTCAGCAAACCGACAAGGGCGCTGGAATCGATACCGCCCGAAAGAAACGCACCGACGGGAACGTCACTGATCATGTGTAAGCGGACTGATTCGTCCAGAATGCGCGCGATTTCCCTCTGAACTTCTGTAGGGTCGGCGACGCTTCCTTTTGCCGGCGGACCATCGTAAGCAGGATTCCAGTACGTCTTAATGCGAGCTTTTCCATCTTCCCAGACCATGTACTGACCCGGTCCAAGTGTCGAGATTCCGTCGACAATCGTATTTGGATCGTAGACAGACCCGAACATCAGAAAGTTCAGCAGACCCGCCCGGCTAATATTGCGCGGGATCAAACCAGTGCCGAGCAAAGTCCGGATTTCTGATGCAAAGAGAAAATGACCTTCAGAACTCCAGTAATAAAGAGGTTTGATCCCCATTGGATCGCGGGCCAGGACAAGCCGGTGACGACGCGCATCCCAGATGGCAAAGGCAAACATGCCCCGGAACTTCCCGAGGCATCGTTCCCCCCAATGTCCATAGCTCTTGAGGATCACTTCCGTATCCGAGTGGCCACGAAATGAAACACCCTCGCGCTCTAACTCGTCACGGATTTGTCGGAAGTTGTAGACCTCGCCGTTATAAACGATCCAATTGCCTGTCTTCGCGTCTTGCATCGGCTGGTGCCCGAGCGGTGACAAATCGAGGATGGCCAACCGGCGATTGCCCAGGCCGACTTCGACCGGTTGAGGCTGATTGTCACGAACGATGATGGTTCCGGAATCATCCGGGCCGCGATGGGCCAAAGACCGGGTGGCCCGCTCCAGGAGGTCAGGCGGGACACGGCTGTTACGTGCCAGAATGCCTACGATGCCACACACGGTGCTGTTGGGAGATCAATTCATATTACCTTGAGCAACGCAGTACGTCATATCGACAGCAACAGCTTCTTGGAGTCGAGTCAAAATAAAAAGGACGAGCCTGAGCCCGTCCCATGAGAATCGAATTGCCTGCGGGGATCACCAGACGCGACAAGCATTCTGGCTGACCATCTTCTGTCCCGCTTTGCAGTTGAAAGCTTTCGAAAAATCAGGATCGTTCACTACCGTACCATCGACCCTGAACCGTCCGGGCGAGTGCGGATCGACCTTTATCTGCAAACGCTCCGCCTCTGGCGTGCGGTTCTCGCACCAAATCTGGGCAAACCCCAAGAAGAATCTCTGCTCCGGCGTAAAGCCATCGACCGTCTGATTGTCGCGGGCATCGGCTTTCTGCTTCGCCCTTTCGGTGTTGAGAGCCATAAGAGCGATTCGAATGCCTCCGTTGTCCGCCGTGTTCTCACCCAGCGTCAATCGTCCATTCACGTGAAGGTCGTCCACGGGAATGAACGAACTGTACTCATCAGCGACACAACTGGTCCGCTTCTCGAACTCTGCGCGATCCGTTGGAGTCCACCAGTTTGTCAAGTTCCCCACGGCATCGAACTTGCTCCCTTGGTCATCGAAGCCGTGCGTTAATTCGTGCCCAATTACAACTCCGATGCCGCCGTAGTTCACCGCTTCGTCTTCGGTACTGTCAAAGAATGGGGGCTGCAAGATGCCCGCGGGAAAGTTGATGTCATTCTCAGCGGGATTATAGTAGGCATTGACGGTCGGCGGCGTCATACCCCACTCCTTCTTATCCAGGGGCTTGCCGATTTTGTTCAGCACGCGGTGCACCTCAAACGCCCTTGCCCGATCGCTGTTTCCCACCAGATCGCCGCGAACGATGTTGACGGTACCGTAGTCACGCCATTTATCCGGGTAGCCGATCTTATTTGTGATCGCCCGCAGTTTGACCTCGGCCTGCTTTTTCGTATCCGGAGTCATCCAAGGCAAGTCCCGGATATCTGCGCTAAGTGCCGTCTCCAGAGCATCAACCATGTGTAGCATACGATCCTTGCTCTGGGGCCCGAAGGTCTCGTCCACATAAGGCTGGCCCAAGGCTTCCCCGAGCAGATTGTCGGTCATCTGCACGCAACGTTTCCACCGGGCTTGGAGTACCTGCTGACCGTTCAGGAATTTGCCGTAAAAATTGAAGTTTTCATCCACAAATGGCTGCGATAGAACAGGTGCATCGGTTCGCACCAGGTGCCAACGCAAGTAGGTCTTCCAGTCGTCCAGCGGAACCGAATCCAGCACCGCATTCGTCTGCTGGAAAAAATCTGGCGCGATGACATTCAAAGTGTCGAATTTTGGACTTCCGGTCGCCTCGAAGAACCGCTGGAATTCGAAACTTGGCGCCAGCGCTGCCAGTTCTGCGACCTTCATCTTATGGTCGCGGTTCTTGGGGTCGCGCAGCTTAACTCGTTCCATCGAGGCCTTCGCCAACTTACTCTCAATGGCCATGATCGCCTCAGCCTCTTTCTTCGCTGCAGCAGGATCATCCCCTACCAGACCGAACATCTTCGCGATGTGCTCCTGGTACTTGGTTCTGGTTTCAACCGATTTTGCGTCGTCGGCAAGGTAGTAATCCCGATCCGGAAGACCCAGGCCGCCCTGAGATACATTTGCGATTTCCATGCTGGCATCATGCAAGTCCGGATTTGACCGAAATCCAAATAGGACGTTGACACCCTGGTCCTGCAGATAAGCAATCGTATCGATCAAGCTGGACTTGTCACGAATCGCGGCGATGCGGTCGAGCGCGGGCTTCAGAGGTTCACTCCCTTTCGCATTCACCGCCTGTTCATCCATGCAGGATTGGTAGAAGTCTCCAACCTTCTGCATAACAGGGCTGCGCTTTGCATCGTTGGCGGAAGCCTTCTCGAGAATGTCATGCAGAACCTGGCGATTGTATTCAGCCAATTCATTGAAGCGCCCCCAGCGTGCCTGATCCGGAGGAATCGAATTCTTCTTGCGCCACGTGCCGCACGCGTACTCGTAGAAGTCGGTGCAAGGATCGACATTCTTATCCATGGCGTCGATATCGAGTGATTTGGGGCGGTTTACAGGTTTTGACGCCTCCGGAGTACTCTGAACAGTATTAGGAGAGGACGGCTTGCTCGTGGAGTTCTGAGCGGCAGCCGCGATCGTTAACACGGCAATAGACCAAAGCACTGACTTCCATCGAAACATGGAGATTGCCTCACACACGTGCAGGAATGAATTCACATCGCGGACCCTGATGATACGGCACTGTCACGGTTTAGACCACTGTGGCGCGACAAAGACAGACTATCGATCGGTCTTTTTAGAGAATGAATCCCGGTTCAGTCCCGTGTACAGAACTCGAAGGAAAGCTATAGCATGATAGGCGAGACACTTGATCACATATGTTGCATAACAGATCTGAGAGATGTGTTTTGTCGCTGCGACCCAATTTGTGCCAGCTATAGACCGTAATCCAGGAACAGTGATGAGCAATCCAGTTGGCGGCGCGCGCCCGGCAGGGGGCGAGATCAAACTCAACATTGGCTGCGGTATCTCGGGGGTTCCGGGCTGGTGGAACATAGATAATTCGCCCACGATTCTGCTATCCCGGATTCCTTTCGGGCGAAGGCTGTTTCGCACCCCTGATTGGCCCAAAGATGTCCGGCGCGTCAATGTGGTTCGAGGCTTGCCCTTCCCCGACGCGAGCGTTGCGTACATCTATTCGTCTCACCTGCTGCAAAGCCTCACGTTTGACGAGTCCTTTCGTATCCTCAAGGAAAGTTTTCGCGTACTTCGCGAAGGTGGCCTGTTGCGCATCGTCGTTCCCGACCTTGGAAGCGTGGTCCAAACCTATCTAGACGATCAGTCGCCAATGGCCTCTCACAATCTCATGAATCGCTTGTCCATTAAGACATCAAGGACACGTACCTTGTTGGGACGCGCTCAAGGCTACACTCAGATGTTCGACGGCCGTTCCCTCAGCCGTCTTTTTCTTGACGCCGGATTTGCCAACCCGCAAGTGTGCACATTCCGACAAAGTGGGATTCCAGAAATCGATGCGATTGAGCTTGACCAGCGCCGACGTGAAAGCCTCTACGTCGAGGCAAGCAAACAGTAATCTAATTGGACAGGATGGTATCGCCAGCTCGAGCTTCAGGGCGATTCGTTAAACGCTCCGCAAGATGCAACAACGCCGTAACGTGAGTCTGCCAGGAAAACTGCTGAGATTGAGCAAGTCCCGAACGACGGAGTCTCTCCGTCTGATGAGCATCGTTGGCGATGTCAAATACGCGCTGCGCCAGTAATTCTGGCGAAAAAGTAGGGAAGAAAACTGCTGCATCCCTGCATATTTCTCGATGAACGGGACGTTCCGATGCGACGATTGGCAGTCCAACGGCCATCGCTTCCACCAGAGGATGCGCAAAGGTCTCGGCGTATGCCGCGGTAACGTAGACTTCGCAAGCTTTATACAGATTGGCTAAAGACAGGTAAGGAACGGGACCCAACTGCAAAATGTCATTGCCAATCCCGAGTTCTCCCACAAGCCTCGCGGCAGACTCGGTCTTGTAAACGCCAGGATTTTGATCGGGCTCGAGCTTGCAGGTGAGGATAAGCTTTATAGGCCGCTGGGCCAATTTATTGCGCAGAATGGGTAGAGCGCGAAAAAGAGTCTCAAAATTGCGATAGTAGTTGTAATGACTGACAAAAAGCAGTTTGTAACAGTTCTTTACTGATTCCAGCTGATCTTGCACGTCTGGCGGCAGTGGCTTGGCATTATCAGCAAACGATCGTCGATCAAACCCGTGATAGATCGCTTCAACTGGTTTCCTCGTCCAATGCCTTAGTTCTTCCGCAAAAGAACTGCTCGGAGCAACGGTCCAATCCGACCATCCTACGGATGCTTTCGCCAAAACACCTCGGATTTTCGTATCCAGCAACATGCGGTACTCCTGCCGCCGTTGCAGATCTTTCATAAAGTCAGAAGACGTGTAGAGCGAATTCCTCGAGAGCAGAATTTGCGGAACGGGAGAGCGGCGCAAAGCGAAGTTCCCGGCTGAAATCAATACGTCGGCTCCGCTCTCGCGCACCAGCACCGGCAATTTTCGCTGCTCCCACCAAAACCGCTGAACCGTGCTTGAAGGTTGGCCCTGATCCATGAAATCAACGTTTTTGAGCGGAGGTAGCAACTCTCGTAAGGCGCGAGGCGCCAGCAATACAACCGAAATGGACGGTCGAGCCGCTAACTCCGGCACAACGTTTCGGATGTAGGTGACTCCGCCACCTGCGGTTGCCGCCAGAGCATTGATGAACAGCTTCATCAAGAGTGGGGAGCGAGGATGCCGGGACGGTTTACGGGAAGAGCCGAATGCGCCCATCCTATGCCAATCTTCTGCTCATCTTTGGCCAGGACCGGGGCGATATCCATAAAGCTGAACGACAACGTCCAAAAGAAGACCGCGACGTAATACCCGGCGGCGAACAACCAGTCTTCAAAGCCGGCGTGGACCAGCCCGGCAAGAATGACTAAGCAGAACGGTGTGGCTGGATGGCCGCCAACGCCCGTTCGAAATATCCATCGCGCCGTTTTCACTACTCGAACCGCCAGAAGTATTGCGAGACCATAAAAAGGCACGCATCCGAGCAGTCCTACCCACTCGATGATAGCCAAGTAACTGTTGCCATGCTCGCGACTGGCTTCGTCGGAATACACATACCCGGCCGCAACTGCCGAAGCTTGTTCCGTGCCGCTGGTCCCGAATCCCGTGCCGAACCACGGACGTTGCTTCACCGAACTCACCGTCTGTTGCCACACCGAACGTCGGGAACCCCAAAATCCTTCATCTCGCTTACCTTTGTATACAAGAGTATCGGTCGATTCTGACGCGAATGAGGTAAGCGTAGACGGGGCGACGATGGCACAGAAAGAAATCAGACAAAGAACGCCTGCCAGCCCCTGAATGATCAATCGGTTCTTACGTAAAAGGATACAGAGAGTCACCATGGCAACGGAACTGGCAAGGATGCTTGCCCGCGAATGACTGTAGATCAACAGCGCGACCGCCAAGAAGAAGCAAATATATCTCCGCGTGCGCTCGGACCTAGACTGGCCGAGGATGGCCGCCCATAAGAGAACCGGACAGGTCAGCCCTATCACAAGTCCTAATGAGTTCGGATTTCCCCAAATCTCGAAATTCAGAAGAAAATAGCAAACACTCGTGCCGTATACCACAATTTCGCTGGCCGTTAACCATCGGGCCACGAACCGACCTTCTCGCCCGATGATTGCCGTCCGTCCTCCACAAGCGGCGTAAAGAAATAAGAGAGCAATGCTGAGCGCCTTCAAAGCACTGACGGCAGGTTCGTCTGAAACTGAAGCTGAGATGAAAGATCCGAGCACGCTAACCGCGGCAAGCAAGTGAAAAACTCCGAAGCGATGACGCGACTGCGTCATAAAGACTGCGAATCCGACGATGGCTCCGGTTGCCAGCAGCACCCACCGCATCGAAAAGGCCGCCGCCTTCATCGGCAGAGCCATACCCGTCCAGGCAAAAGCTATCATCAGGAACACAAAAAAGAGAGCCCTGTACTTCCAAACGGCCAGAATCAAAAGCTCGGCAAAGATAAGCCCGCCGAGATAGGCGACGTTTCCGAACGTTCCCGGCATTGAATGTGCGAGATAGATGCCAGCACCGACCCCGAGAACAAGCAGCATCGCCAGCACTTGTTTTCCATGACTTTCATTCATAGCGTGCACCCTGGATCCAGCGCATTGCGCCCATCACCCCTTCACTCCAGGCACTCGGAGAAAATGCTGCGATTCGTGTCTGGCTCGCCTCGCCCATTCGCAATCTGAGCACGGAATCGGCTGCAAGTCGTTCCATCGAGGCGGCCATGTGTTCCACGTCACCTGCACTGAACACTTCACCGTTTTCGCAATCCACCAGATCCGATACACACCCCGCGGCATTGCTGCAGATGACCGGCAAGCCACATGCCATGGCCTCGTTCACGACAAGTCCCCAAGTATCCGTGTGAGTTGGAAACACCAGTATATCTGCCAAACCATACAGAGTTGCCAGGCGATCTCGTTGCGCGAAACCAGGAAATGAAACTGTACCCGGCGAGATGTTTTTGGCTCTCTCGCGGAGCTCGCATTCAGCCTCCCCCGCACCGGCAAACACCAGACCGTATCGCGACCGAGTCTCAGAAGATAAGCGGCTATAGGCGGCGAGCAGGTCGAAGACACCTTTCGCAGCAACCAGGCGCCCGGCGAACAAGAAATATCGCTCCGGAAGGAGATTGGCGCGGCGCACCTGAATACCATTGTTTTGGAGCGGTTTCGACGTCCGGAGGAAGAACTCATTGTCGACCGCGTTCGGCGCACAAAAAATCCTGGTATCGTCCACACCGAAACCGTGCAGATAGTCGCGCGACCTTTTCCCGGGGACAACAAAAGCATTGCAGGATTTCAGAATCCGGCGCTTGAAGAACTCAACGGGAGCGTGCTTACCGCGCTTGTCATAAGCGGTGCTCTCTACCCACATGAGTAACGGAATTCGTTTCCGCCGCGCTCTCCAGGCCAGTTCCCAAGATGCGAGATAGTTGTATCCCCCACACAGAATCGCGTCCGCTGCTTCTAACGGAACATTCCGCGATAGGCCCCAATTCAGCAGAATATTGTACCTTCCAATTCGCTTACGAAAGGACGGTAGCACCTGGTGGGGGAAGTTGATTTCCTCTTTGTGAACATCCCAGTCGCGGAGGCTTCGATCTGTCTCCGATAAAAAAATCACATGAAGATCAATTTCCCGGCGAGCAGCCAGCGCATTAAAGACAGGGATTCGGTAGGGAGCGATGATTTCGGTAACGATTACTAGCCGCCACTTCATGCGACGCACTCTGCATACAGAACAGCCAGGCGCTGCGCCTGGTGTTGCAATGTTAGACTCCGAAGCACATGATCGCGCGCGGCCAACCCCATGCGGCGACGTTCGGCTGCATCTCCTAAGAGCCGGGAAATTGCGGCGGCTACTTCCTCGATGCCGTTGGGCTCCACTAGCACCCCGTTTTCTCCGTTGCTGATGATCTCTGCAATACCTTGGCCATGACAGCCGATCACGGGTTTTCCTGATGCCATCGCCTCCAGGTACACACAGCCCAGTCCTTCATAGGAGCTAGGAAGAGCAAACAATGTGCACTCCTGAAGGGACGCAGCTACTTGGTCTCGCGACCGACGCCCGAGGAAATCAAGCCGGTCGCGTACACCCAAGTCACGAGCCAGTAGGGACAACCGCTTATGTTCGGAACCAGTCCCGATAATTTGAAGCCGGACATTCGGGTGACTCTTCGCAAGATTAGGAAGCGCGCGGATCAGAACGTCGTGTCCTTTAGTGGGAATCAGATCGCCAATGGTCACTATAGTGCATTCCGATTCGCCCTTGGACGGCGTAAACCTCTCGGGATCCACGCCGTTGTACACCACTGAAGTTGCCGCGCCATCGGCTCCTCTCTTCACTTCTTGTTCTACTCGCTTACTGACACACACAACCCGCGCAGCTGACGCAAACACCTTTCGTGAAATGCGTTCGCACCAATGTCCTGCGATGCCACCCTGTTGATTCGTCGAAAACGCATCAAGACCGTGAACTGAAACGACAAACGGAATCTTCAACTCTTTCGCTATGAGCGCAGCAGCGTGCCCACAGGGTAAGGGTGCGTGAGCGTGGATCAGATCGATAGGGTGGAACTCACACATACGCCTGATACTCGACAGGATTCTGGCGAACAAAAAACTCCCCGCCGAAGACAGACCGAACCGGCCAGGGACCGCGAAATAGCGTGCCCAAGTCGCCTTAGACGCTGAGAGCGTCGGACTTGCGGCAGGCCGATAAAAAGGTTCAACCGCGAAGACCTGATTGGAGATCCCGATTTCTTCCAACCAAGGCAGAGGCTCTGCAATGAAGCATCCCTGAGCTTCGTCCGCGCATGATGGATAAAAGGGAGTCAGAGTCAATACGCGCACGTATGACTCCGAACCCAGTGAGGGGGCATAAGAACATGAATCATTTGTCGCAGAAGGGCGAAGCTACAGACGCTAATGAAGCACTGCACTGGGCTGCAATCTAGCAGGCTTACCTGCCATCCGCAAGTAGGCTTCCTGCCACTTTGGAACAATAACATCCCAATCGAAGGTCTTCGCATGACGCACGGCGGCGTCCCCCATCTCGAGACGAAGGCGAGTATTCTGAACCAGGAGCATGACCCGATCTACCATTTCGTCGAGCGACTTGACCTGAAAGCCTGTGACGCCGTTGATAACGGACGGCGTTTCGTATGAATCGAAGACAATGCACGGCAATCCAGTCGCAGCCGCTTCCAGCGTTACCTTCGGTATACCCTCCAAGTGCGACGGCAAAAGGAAGATATCGCTGCTCTGCATGAATTGAAGGATCTCGTCCTGCGGCCGCGGTCCGAGAAGTTGAACATTACGCAATCCCAATGCCTGGATCCTGCTGCTAACAATCTGGTCAAAGCCGTCCCGTGCGGCTCCAACCAGAACAAACTGTGCGCCGGTTACGCGACGTGCAATTTCGAGGACTGACAGAACACCTTTCCGTTCGATAACCGTCCCCACGAAGAGCACAGTAGGCATATTGTTGGCGGGCGGCCGATTGCGCACGAAACGCTTGGCATCAACTCCTACTGGGAGCATCGCCGAGGGATGAAGCCCGATGCGCTCCAACTCCTGGGTCACGAACGGAGTAATGCCAGTACACATATCGCAACTTGAGAGAACCCCATTGTAGAGATGGCGGAACTGGCGTGATGCTCCCTGCAACTGACCAGATGGCGCCTCTACGTGGACGACGGACTGTGCTCCCCGGCGAAATAACCGCGGCAGATGCACGAACAAATATGACGCCAAGCTGTAATCCAAGTACGTGATCAAGTCATGGCCTGCGCACATTTCTCGCAGGATGGTCCAAGTTTGGCGTCGGGGAGGAAGTTTTACGAATCGTACTGACGAATTCGTCTGTAATCGGGGGTCGGGTGCGTCTTCGTAAAAGAACGTGGACGTGAATAGCTCCGGATTCAACCGGACTGCAATTTCTCGCGCATTCAAGCTCTGGGCGTTCGTATTCGCGGCATCTCCGCGAGCCATCCAAAGAAGGTCGATAGGATAATTCATCATTCCACCCAAGCTACCGCTCAATGTCGCCAGGCCCGCGAACGATATTCAGGAACTACACAGAGCGGGCGCCGTTCGGTCCCCAAGCCCGGTAACGACTGCGTGCCAATTTCTTGCGATCACCGACCAATCGAATAGTTGCTGCGCTCTTGCACGCGCGCCATGACTCAAATGCTTCCGCTCACTCACATTGGTGAGAAGATTTACCAATTCCGCTGCGTATTGGTGAATCTCTTCAGGATTGACCATACGCCCTGAGTCTCCAAGAACCTCTGGGATACCCCCACGGTTCGATCCAACCACAACCGTCCCACAAGCCATCGCCTCAGCGTTGACTAGTCCAAATGGTTCACCGAAGAGTGACGGACTGGTAAAGACAGTCGCACGTTGAAACAATTCCGGCAGGTCGCGATCGTGGTGCAAGTAACCTGCAAATTGAATGTGGCCACCCGCGTTTTTTTCAACCAAACTGGCTAATTCGTGGACCTCACGTACATAGGCATTCACGTCATGCGTTCCAAAACCGGTGGTACCCGCGATGAGTAATCTCGCACCCGGATGCTGCCGCAATACGCTGCGGTAAGCCTGCACCAACTGCAGCACCCCCTTTTCTTGGTGAAAGCGTCCCACAAAAAGTATTGTCTGCTGCTCGCGAATCTCTTCGCGCGGAATAAAGACCTGTGTATCCACACCGTTGAAGATCACCATGGTTTTGGCTGCAAGTTGAGGACAATGCGGAGCGAACGTGTCACGCAGATAGGCGCTGCACACGGCAACCGCATCGACGTCACCTGCCAGTTCCTTTAGCATCTCCGTCGTCCAATGCCCGAGGTGATCATTTTGCAGATGCAAGATGATGGCTTGGTGAAAACCTAAGCGTCGCAAAGTTCTCACCCATTGAGGTCTATTGTGGATATGGATTACGTCGAAGCGCCGGAGCTGGTTTCTCAATGCATATAGCCAAAGAGGTTCTTCGTGCCGCCGGAGTACCGGAAGCCGCCCAAGAGTTTCGCAAATCCACCATGCCGAACTTGAGCGATGGCTTAGCGGATATCGATCGCCAGCAGGCGTCGGGAAACCGAATACTGTAACGTTAAGGTTATCTTGCAACCGGTGATAAACCTCATATGTCCAGCGGGCAAGGGCGCCTCCGTAGTACACCCCGAACTTTTCGCGACCGGATAACAGAACGGCGACTGATGGCTTATCTGATTTCAGGGCGACTCCGCGATCGTAGAATTACAGAGTTATTGTGGAACAGACAATTCTGCCCGGAGGTCGCGCACTACCGCTCGCAACCGACGCTCGAGATGTACCGATGCGCCGCACTCATTCAAGTGCTGTCGTGCTCGCTGCAATAATCGCCTGCGGACAGAACAGTCGAGCTGTTTTAAACCGTTGATCTCACCTGGATCCGCAACCAGGTCGTAGATCTCTTCCTTACCCGAACCCAAGCGCAATACCAGCTTGTAATTCTGTTCGCGAATACAAAGAACTCGAGGTTGCAGCCGAGCCTCTCTACGAATAGGGTTAGCCGACTCCGTATAGTCCACGACTGCAGGGTCGTCCCAATGCCCTCCTGTGGCAAGCGCCGCCCGACGACTGCGTCCTTGAAACTCTATTGGAATCGTTATTGCAAGGCTTTCGAGCAAGGTTGGTGCAAGATCAATGTGACTAAATACCGAACTCACCTTCATGCCGCTCTTTCCGGGGAACCTCACCAGCAAGGGAACCTTGATCAGTTCTTCTTTAGCAGTCCATTGCGGGTGGAAACGCGATCCATGCTCGAGGAATTCTTCTCCGTGGTCCGACGTCAGCGCAAACAAGCAGTTTTTCCATGCACCTCGGCTCTGAAGGTTGTCTACTAGCCTCTGTAGTTGCCGATCGACCCACCGGATGCCCGCATCGTAAAGCCGAATGATTTCGTCACGATGGCGTCGCAGACGAGACACTCCGGCCTCCCTTCGATTCCAGCATTGGTTCAGATACAGTGCCCGGCTGGGGTTGATGTCGTCATCTTTCATCAACTCAAGCGCCGCTTTGGCCGGATAATATGGCGCGTGTGGATCCATGAGGTGAAGCCAGAGGCAGAACGGAGTATCGCCAATCGAGTCCAGCCACGCGAGCGCCCCATCCACAATGGCGTCTGCCGCGGGGAACCGGCGGAGCGCGTCAAATGAAGTCGCCTCAGGCGTCTTCAAATGATGCGTGTACTGGAAGTAAAGTTCGTCGTAGAAACCTTGTAATCCCAAACGGCCGGCCCATCGCGAAGCAAGAGCGTTCCACGGCGTAGCTTTCGAGGAGGAAGATGGCTGCGGTGCTGGATCAGGTTTTTGCTCAAGAAAGTCCCGGAATACATCAAAGCCTTGGTGATAACCGAACTCTTTTGACAAGTATGGATTTCCTGCATTGAACCCTGCTGTGGCATATCCGGCATCATGCAGAACAGATGCGAGGCTCGGCTCTCCCTGCGCCAGCCCTAGAACCTCTCGTCCCAACGCAAGCGGATAACGAGAGGCAAGCATCCCGGGGAACGAATAGTAGGTAGGCGCGCCCGCAACAATGGCGTTCGAGAAGCAGGTGGATTCAAGAGCCAGCGAGTCCAG
This sequence comes from Terriglobales bacterium, assembly GCA_051984555.1. Classification (GTDB taxonomy): domain Bacteria; phylum Acidobacteriota; class Terriglobia; order Terriglobales; family Acidobacteriaceae; genus Gp1-AA122. The sequence continues at coordinate 26,319 of JBPYEW010000178.1, forward strand.
AAATGGTGTCGTGGGCCGCTGGTAATTCATGAAGCCGACGTGGTCGGCCCGCAGACAATCAACTGTCACCAGGACGAGAGAGGAAGCTGACTTCATCTACGATCTCCCGGCAAGATACGAAAATGGTGAGTGATCGCATTGTGCCCGCGCGAAGGTAGGCACAGGCGAAGCGCCAAGATGCTCGATCGATGCGGTCAAATATACCCCAGATCCCTCAATCTCTCGTCAATCAGACGCCTGTCCGCCTCGTCCATCTTTGCTGAATCGTCCCGCACCAATTCGCCAATCACGAAAATGAGAAGCTCCTCGATCGTCGCGAAACGCCCCTTGAACTTAGCTTCTGCCGCTGCACACAAATCCGCAGGAATTTGAACATCACGCATTCGGGAGGACATAGTTGTGGACAATGGTATTCCGTTGCGTTGGATCCCGGAACGGTTCACCTCGCCAGCAGGCCCTGCAAACGTTGCCTTGCCGTTGCGACGATCATTCGGTCATCTTCGGTGAGGCCGAACGCCAGGAACATCCCGAGAAAAACAGTATAGCTGAGCATGAGTACCATCACGATGAAGGCAATGCTCGCCACGTTGAAGGAATTTATGCGAACCAGCCACACGGCAGGGCAGGTTGCTATCGTGGGAAGCACGAGCTTGATGTAGCTGCGGTTGTACGGGGAAAGGCGCAGTGCTGTTTTCACCTCGAGCAAAAACCAAACGTTCGTACCCACAGTCGTGAGTGCACCCGCCACTGCGGCACCATAGATACCCCAGACTGGCACCAAGAATATATTCAAAAACACCATCAAGCCCGCCATCACTCCTTGTACCGTGATCACACGGCGCTCATGGCCCGACATCACAAGCATGTAACCGACCGAACCAACCCCAACGTTCACCAGTTGGCCACAGGTGCCAATTATTAGTATCGGCCATCCGATTTCGAATTCCGGCCCAAAGACGTGCATAAGAGGACGCGCAAAACGGATCATGACGATCGCGAGCGGCACCGTCAATGCAATGATCCACTTGGTAAGTGTTTGAAAAAGGCGGCCGAGCACCTCATGATCACCCCGAGTTCGGAGATCTGAGATCGTCGGAGCAAACATCTGGTTAACCGATTGGAGAACAATGGGCACATATGCGACAAGCGCCGCGGCAACGGCGTATATACCCACCTCGCGCGGCCCGAGGAAATACCCAAGAGTGATCTTGTCCGCTTGAGCCAGGAGAAAACCAAGGAATGACATGCCATAGATCGTGGCCGAAAACCACCACACCTGCCGTTCCATCGGTAATAACGGAGCCCGCGAGAAACGTGCGGCCTCTGGCGTTTGCTCCCAAATCGCAATGATCAGCAATGCCACTACAACGATCGAGCTGACAATCTGGGCGTAGAGGTAACCCCGCAACCCAGTGCCCATGGAGATCAAAGCAACTGAGACGAGGATTGTGGCGGGCGTTCCGATGAAATTAACGATCAGAGTGCGACGACTCACATTTCTGTAACCCGCCATCGCCTTTTCGAAAAAGGTCCGGAGCGCCGCCGACAGGAGAATCACGGCGAATAAGGACAGATACTTCGGCAAGGCCTGGGAATGATAGAAGTGGCGCGCAATCCAGGAACCCACAAGAAAGAACAGAGCAACAAAAGCCGCATTGCTGGCCAGCAGGATGCCCGTGCCCCGCCACAGAAAGGACCGGAGCTTTTCGGATTCTCCCGAAGCAGTGTACGCAGAAACAAATCGAACCGCCGACTCCGGCAGACCCAGCGCATTGAATACGCTGAAGAACCCCACCAGGGTCATGCCAAGAGCATAGATTCCAAGAGCCTCGGCACCCAATACCCGTGCCAGATAAACCTTGAATAAATAGCCGGCGAGCAGACTGAAGAGGGTTCCCGCGAAAAAAATTCCTGAGTGCCGGGAGATATGGCCGATATGCGAACGGAACTTCCGCTCCTCGGTCGGCGCTGTTGGTGACGGAGAGCTAGTACCTGTCGACACGCACTTCCCTGCAGCTCATTATGACTGGGTTCCCAACCGTTTAAGCAGCCTTCTCGATATCGCGAAATTACATTCCTATCGGTGATGCCTGCGGTTCATAGTTCGTTGTAGCTAAGCAATGTTACAGGGTACTGAATCTGATCTGGCCAATAGTCATCCAGTAGGCGGGCTTCTTCGTCGCCAAGCGATGCCCCTGGGTGCGTCATCAGCTCAATCGTGCTCGAGGGCGGAGGTTGCACGGCATGAAGCCTTGCGAACGTCACTAAATCTGTGAAGACCGCCGTTGTTCTGAAACCGGCAATCCCCAGCGCAAGATTGTACAGTCTCTTCTTGGCGAGCAAAATGCGACTGGGCAGTTCCGCAACCGTATATACGTTCCGACTGATTCGGACTTTGTGGATTTTGTAGCGTCGGCGCAAGGCAGTCAGCACCGGCAACATCTCTGGAATCGTATGTACGTGGTGATGGGCGTCGAAATGAGACGGTTGCAACCCCATCTTGATCAGCAGTTCAATTTGCGCGCACCACTCCTGATAAATGGATTGCAGGAGGGCGAACGTAATCTTCACTTCACGAATGGCATTCCCGTTAAAACGCTTATTGTCATCGAGTATGGCAGCCAGTCCTCGACTGCTTCCGTTCGAAAGTGGCTGAAATTCTGTGAGGTTCAGGTGCACTCCAAAGGAACAACGGGGAAACTGGTTTAACCCTCTGAAGGCATGGGTGACTGAGGGCCCATTGGCCAATATAGTTGCCGACGTGATCGCCCCCCGTGCCATTCTTTCGAAAATCGCATCATTGATGTCCTCTCGAATGCCAAGGTCATCGGCATTCACAATGACTCGCAAGGGAGGAGTGGGTGATGAATGCATAGGGAGGGCTACTTGCGGACCAGCTCCCAAGTCAGGGGAGTACCTCTGGCCACATCGCGGATGGCGGTCTTCCCTAACACCTCAGCTAAGTGCCGCGTATGCAAACCGTCTCCTGGTCGGATTGATCGTACATTCTCCATCGTGAATTTATCGCCTTGTTTGACATCCTGGACCACGAACAGCGATCGGCGAAATCGGCGACTAGCTTCTTCCTTGACACTCGAACCGTAATGAATCTCTCCCAACGCCTTCTCGGCTATCCGCACGCCGTTCACCATTGCCTTGAACTCTGATGGTTCGAGGGAGAACGCGCTGTCCGGCCCGGGTAAAGAGCGAGAAAGTGAAATGTGTTTTTCGATAATGCACGCGCCAAGAGCCACGCTTGCAATTGGCGCAACTATGTCGAGAGTGTGATCCGAAAGGCCCACAGGCACGCGAAAACGTTCTGCGAGGTCAGGGACGGTGCGCAGGTTCATGTCTTCCGCGGGAGCTGGGTAAGCGCTTGTGCATTTCAACAACGCGATCCGGGTAGCGCCGGCTTGACGAGCCGTCTGCACTGCTTCTTCAATCTCTGCAATTGTGGCCATACCTGTGGACATGATCAGAGGCTTACCTGTCCGCGCCATCTTTTGAATCAATGGGATATCGACCAGCTCGAAGGAAGCGAGCTTATGTGCGGGCACCCCCATCTGTTCGAGGAAGTCCACTGCCTGTTCATCGAACGCGCTGGAGAACAGGTCCATCGCCAGGCCGTTCGCGACCTGTTTGAGTTTCGGCTGCCACTCCCAAGGCATATAGGCCTCGGAGTAAAGGTCGTGAAGTGTTTTTCCATCCCACAGCGTACCGCCGCTCACCCGGAAGTACGGTTCCGAACTACGCATCGTGATCGTATCGGCGGTATAGGTTTGAACCTTTATTGCGTCGGCGCCACTTTGCTTGGCGGCTTCAATGAGCCGAACGGCTTGCTCGAAGCTCCCGTTGTGATTTGCCGACAGCTCGGCCACGATGTAAACGGGATATCCGGGCCCAATATTTCGACCGTTTATGTCTATCGTCTGGTTCAATCGATTCCCCGATGTCTCTCCAGAACAAAGTGTCGCGCTATCTTACCTTCGACAGAGGTCTGCCCTTGATCCTTGAATCCGGCATGGGTAAAAAGGCGCAGCGATCGCTCGTTTTCGGGTTTCACATAGGCATTCACCCAAGCCACGGTTTTCTCGCTAAATAATTCCTCGACAGCGAGGGTTAGAATCGTCCATCCAAGACCCTGGCCGCGTGAAGTTGGATTCAAGCTAATCGATACAGTGCCCTCGATCCCCTCAATCCGAAAACGCACTTGGCCCAGCGGCATTCCATTCTTTTCTGCAATGTACAGAATCGCGTCCGTTCCATCCACCTGGC
>JBPYEW010000179.1:0-3902 GCA_051984555.1 Terriglobales bacterium
GACTACTAGGGGCAGTACCATCGGAAAAATTGATTCGCGAGAGCCGTGGCCGATTGAATGCCATGTTCAAAAGGCGATTTGAAGAGCGAATGGCTGAACGCAAGAAGCAACGATCCTTGATGGGAGCCGAGATGAGCCTGCTGCGCGGGTTGGCAAAGGATGACCGATCCGTCGCCAAAGCTGTGAAAAGGTCTCGCGAGGAGGCAATTGCGGCGGCCAAACGCAAGCTACCAATACCGAAACGAATGAAAGTCGACGAGCGGATTCACCTGGGTTCGCTTGCGGTGACACTGGTACCGCCGTTCTGGCCGTGGTCGTGGAGCGCGACTAGTGGCAGTGATGCCACCGGGAGTGTCAGCGTGAATGGGAATGCCGGAACCATGGGCTTCACTGCCTATACGGGAGACAATGGCAAAACCGCGTCGACAGCGGTAGCCCTTGGATACTACTTTCGCCCGATTGCCGACAACGGGATTATGTTCGTGATGTCGAACCCTGCGGTGAGCTACTACATGAACACATGGACCGTGTTCGATAGTGCCCATGCGGGGGGATTCATCGGACTCTATGTTGGACAATACACGCTGCAGGGACAGTTTCTGGGGGCCGTGGTCGATCAGCAGATCAACTTATCGAACGTGAGCGGGGGAAACCAGGGGAGCAACTCTGGCTACCCGTTGTTCGCGTGGACGCCGGTCGACAGCGCTCACTTCTATGAAGTCTGGGTCTGGGCAGGAGCAGACGCTGAAGCAGACGGGTGGTCTCTGTTCTGGGGAAGCGCTGCGCTGTCTTACGGAAACGTGACGGTGCCGTCGATCTCGATCTACGCTTACTGAACGCATCCTATTTCCTTCCGCAACTGCGGAAATGGGGCCAAGCAAGAAACGCAGTCGGTGTTCCACATCTTCGATGTTCTAAGAGATGTGGCACACCGGCCTAGCGCGTCTTCTTGCGCTTGCGGTCCACGTTGGGCCAGTATTGGAATTCGGGAGCGTAGAGGTCGCCCTCGAGATCGGAGATACGCTGCTGAAGTCGTGTTTGCGCGTCGGCAATTGCCTGGTTGTAAATCACCGGTCCAATTTCTTCGAGGAAGTAATTGAGGAGCAGCCCGGCGGCCGTGTTGCCGATGGGTTCGGGAAAGTTCTCCTGAAAATAGCGTTGGATAGAAGTGATGGACTCGGTGCGGGCCTGCTTGGAAAGTTCGATGGTCACGAATGGCATCCTTATAAATTTCGATCCCTGCGCCACTTGCTTCGTCGCCGCGGATCAAGAAACTGGTTCTGCAGAATCTCCGATAAAGTGGCGCTTACGGTTCCGCTTTTTCTCGATCTAAAAAGCGACCAAGGCGGGCGGCGGTCCGCCGTTTTCAAGCGCGTGCGGCCGCCACGCGCGGCTCGGACAATCCCTTCACGAGCAGCCACACTCCGAGTGACAACTCGAAGAGCCCCATCGGCGTGTCAAACCACCACAGATTTACCAGCTTGGGGAAGTCGGGAAATATATAGAGGAGCAGAGTGCACGCCGCGCACCACGCGGAGCCGACCATTCCAAACACGGCAAGAGCGCGCGGAATATAGCGCGACTTCAGCCAAAGATAGCTATATACGACGGACGCCATCGCCCAGAACAGCAGCCCGACATAGTAGATATCGAAACCGTTCAAGTAGAGGCGTGCCAGAACCTGGGCACCATCGACCCCGTACGCTCGCGCGTAGTCTGCGCCGTTCAGCAGTCGTAACGCGATAAAGCAGTTGAGGGTCATCAGGGTCCACGCGGCGACGAAGACCAGCTTCCACAGGGACGCCAAGAGCGCGAAGCCGCGACCTATCGGACACAAGATGATGTAGAGCGACGCCAGTAGAACCAGGAGCCCGGCGACATAGACCAGGTTTCCCGCGATGCCGAGTCGGAACAGGGTTGAGTGCGCCAGGATATTGCGCGCCGTTTCCGCGGCGTTGCCCGCCACCATCAGGCGTTCATTAATGCCAAAGTTGACGGCCACCACGAGAGCCATGGTCAGCGGAAATGCGGCTCCCGCGATTTTCGCCGCCTTTCGTTGCGACTCTTCTATCGCCATGTTGCCTCCTCACGTCACGGGGATGTCCGACGTTGGGGAGCGCCAGGGATACTAACATCGGATAGTGGATCTTTGGGAGGTTTCCCCAGAGGGCGCGGAGGCCCACACAACGTGCTGATCGCTGTGTGGGAACGCCCGTCGTGATCACTTCAGAATGATTTCCTGCAAAAGCTCGGAGCTGATAATTTCGCGGATTTGTTCGCGTTTCTCTCCGATTTGTTGGGCGGGTTGCTTTCCCCCGAGAATCTTGTCGCGTGCCGCTTCCGACTTGGCGGCCAGTCCGTCGAGAGCCGCATGGTTCTTGTACTGGATCGCGAGCACCATGTCGTAGTCCTGCGGGGTGGCTTGGGTCTCTTTCAGGAAGACCTTGTAATCCACGATGAGTCCCTGTTTTTTCATCTCATCGAGCAACGGCTTGCTGGATTGCTGCAGGCTGGTGAGATAGGCGTCCATCTGCGTGGGTTTTACCTTGATGATGCTGACGCGCCAGACTGGACCTTCGGTGTAATGCTCCTGCGCGAACAGCGGGACCGCGAACATCAAGCACACGACGATTCCGATGAGTTTCCTCATATGTTCTCCTTGTTTGTGTTTGAGACCGCGAAGATTTCGCGGCGGCATCATACGCCTTCCGGGAGGTTTGTGGAAATGGGTGCTATCGACATACCCCAGGTTTGCAGGCGGCAAAGGTGGGCCACCGGCCAACGCCCAGGGCAGCGCGAGAAACGAGTGATGGTCAGCTTCGCGGACAGAGCCGCTTCATGTGCCCTGCGGGCCTGGTCCAGAATTGCATAACAAGCCCGCAAGACATCATGAAATGAATCAGGCAGCCGCCTTCTTCAACACGTAAGGGGCAAGCCTCTTGTGAATGTCCTCTGGTCCTGGGACGATGGTGAAGTCCTCAGGAACGTCGATTTCGTGGAGCTTCTGTCCCGGCCCCGCCAACAAGCCGGAGCGGAATTCGCCTGGGGCGGCGGACTGGTGTTCCACGACCTGGTAGCCGACGACATTACCGGCTTCGGTTACGATACGCACCTTCATACTGCACCTCCACCCTGCAGGTTGTAATAGCACCACTGTGGACCGTTGTTCTTAAAGGTAACGAAGTAAGTGACGGCGCCGTTGGTTTCCTTGCGCTCGGATTCGGCGGTTACGACCATTTCCGCGCCCGGCGTTTTCATGTCGGCCGATGCGAACTCCTGACCGTGGTCATCGCCCCAACCGTACCACCATGACTGGGTGGCATTGGGTGCAATCCACACAGGCGTCCCTACATTGCGAAATGCCATAGTTCCTCCTTAAAAGGGCTGAGATTGGCTGCCGGGAAGTGAACAACAACTCAGTGGCTGGTTGAACAGGAATGTTCTACTGCGCGGAGCGTACGGGGGAAATTCGTAGGCAGGGCGCAACTACTTAGGCCCGCAAGGAGGCTATCTATACACCCGCTTAGTCATGATTACAAGTGGAAGTTATGCACAGGAGCGCAAGACTTTGCGGGTGAAGTAAGTGGCACGAATTAAGTGCTCTCTCGGAAAAGGTCCGCAAGCTGGGTGCGCGTCAACTTGACCACTGATGTATGCTCTCCCGGTGTTCAGAAAACCAAGGCGCAAGGTCACGACTCCCGGGCTGGTCGTGTTGCTTGCTTTGATCTTGCTCGGAGCTTTGCGGACTGTACTCCCGCTCTGGACAACCGCTCTACTCGCGCTAATCACGGTTGCTTGTTTCGTTTGGCAGCAGTGGCCGCGCAGCAAGCCCGCAGGACGTTAGCCGATTACGTCAGCGCTGGAGGGGTGCTACGGCGGAAGCTATCAAGCTCGAAATTCAC
>JBPYEW010000180.1:0-5506 GCA_051984555.1 Terriglobales bacterium
TCAACAAAGCCTATCTTTCCCGCGCCGCTCTCGACGTCATTGTGATGGGCCGCGGCATGGCGTGGCTCGACACCGGCACCCATGAAGCGCTCATGGAAGCATCTCTGTTCATCCAGACCCTCGAAAATCGCCAGGGACTGATGATCTCCTGCCCGGAGGAAATCGCGTTCCGTTACGGATACATCACTGCCGACCAGCTCGAATCCTCGGCTCGATCCATCAAGAACAGCTACGGTGCCTATCTCCTCCAACTTCTGCGCGAGAAAGTGTTCTGACCGCCGCGATGAAAGTTATCGAGACCTCCCTGCCCGGCGTTTTCGTCCTCGAACCGAAAGTATTCGGCGACGACCGCGGGTTCTTCCTGGAGAGCTACAACGAGCGCACAATGCGCGACTTGGGAATCGGCGAACGCTTTGTCCAGGACAACTTCTCTTACTCCGTCCGAAACGTACTTCGCGGCCTGCACTATCAGATCAAGCAGTCGCAAGGAAAATTAGTGCGAGTGATTGTCGGCGAAATCTTGGATGTCGCAGTGGACCTGCGCCGAAGCTCCCCTAACTTTGGCCGCTGGACTGGCGCGCGTCTCTCGGGCTCCAATAAACACATGATCTGGGTGCCGGTTGGGTTTGCACACGGCTTCCGTGTCGTCTCTGAGACCGCGCACGTGATGTATAAAACGACCGACTTCTACGCGCCAGAACACGAACGCACGATTATGTGGAACGATCCTCAGATCGGCATCGATTGGCAACTGGACGGTGACCCGAACGTTTCGTCGAAAGATCAGAAGGGCGTCTCGCTCAACCAAGCGGAGACCTTCTGACGGATGTCGCCGGAGAACTTATGCGCGTAGCGATCATCGGAGCTGCCGGGCTGCTGGGGAAATATATCTTGCGGGAGTGGACTGGCGACGAACTCTTCGCGCTCGACATCGGCGAGATAGACATCCGCAACCCGCAAAACACCACCGAAGTCCTGCAACCCCTGCACCCCGAATGGATCGTGCTCACCGCCGCGCTCACGGATGTCGACGCCTGCGAGAGCAACCCCGAAAAAACGATGGAAACCAACTGCACCGGCGCGGTGAACGTCGCACACGCCGCCAAGGCGCTCGGCGCGCGCATGGTCTTCGTCAGCACCGACTACGTTTTTGACGGCACCAACTCGACGCCTTACGAGGTCGATCACCCACGTAATCCGCAAACTGTCTACGGGCGTTCCAAGGCGGAAGCCGAAGAGCAACTGCTGCAAGTTCTTCCCGACATCTGCATCGCCCGCACCGCATGGCTTTTCGGCATCCAGGGCAAGTCATTTCCGGACACGATTCTGAAACTCGCGCAAACTCGCAGCCAACTCGAAGTGGTAGACGACCAGCGCGGTTGCCCGACCTATGCTCGTGACCTCGCCCGGGCGATTATGCAACTTTGTCGCAAGAGTGCTCGAGGAATCGTTCACGTCACTAATGCCGGAAACTGCACCTGGTATGAATTCGCCTCTGAGATCATTCACCAGGCTGGTCTTAAGACCATCGTTCGCCCGACCACGACAGACAAATTCCCGCGCCCCGCTCCTCGGCCGAGTTATTCAGTCTTGTCGCCACGCAGCCTGGCCCAACAAGGAATCGAGATGCCACGCTGGCAAGATGCTCTGCGAGACTATCTCGCCGAGCGCCACCGAGCGGGTGTTTAGTTTTTGTCTTTCCGAGCGGCAGAGAAGAATCTGCTTCCGCTCGCAACTTGCACCTCGCACGCGAAACTGCCGTACTAAATCGTTCTCCTAATTCACAACGCGAAGTCCTATAATGCTGCGTCCGGCCGCTTGCCGGGCAGTCATTCTCGTCGACGGAGTTGCGAATGAAGAACAAATCTGAGTCGGGCTCCACCAGTCGCAGGAAGTTTCTCGCGACCTCCGGCAGTGTGTTGGCCGCGGCCGTCACCGTGCCGCAGATTGCATCCGCTTTCGAAGGCAGCGATGGAGCGATACCGGCCCAAACATCCTCCAGCCCGCAGAACACGAGTCCGGCAGGATCGCGGCGCAAGATTCCTATCGGTGTCTTCGATCCCGCCTACCCCGATCTCTCGCTCGACCAGATGCTCGAAAAAGTGCAAGCCCTCGGCCTCGAGGCCATGGAGATCGGAACCGGAGGTTACCCCGATAACAAGCACTGCCCTCTCGACGATCTTCTCGCTGATTCCGGCAAGTTGAATGCCTGGAAGAAGAAATTCGCCGATCACAACATCGCCATCGGCGCTCTGAGCTGCCATGGTAATCCTGTTCATCCGGATACGACGGTTGCCAACCGCGACGCGCAGACTTTCCGTAAGACTGTGCAGCTCGCCGAGAAAATCGGCGTATCGGTGATCGTTGGCTTCTCCGGCTGCCCGGGCGCATCGCCCGCCGACAAGAATCCAAACTGGATCACGTACGGCTGGCCTCCCGAATTCGCCCAGGGCCTCGAGTGGCAGTGGAAAGAGAAGCTCATTCCCTACTGGAAAGATGCTGCGAAATTCGCGCGCGACCATGGCATCCGCAAACTCGCCTTCGAGATGCATCCCAACTTCTCGGTTTACAACCCCCGAACGCTCCTCAAATTACGCGAGGCCGTTGGCGAGGAGATCGGCGCCAACTGCGACCTCAGCCATTTGTTCTGGCAAGGATGCAATCCGGTAACAGTCATTCACGAACTCGGGAAACAGGGTGCGATCTACCACGCCCACATGAAGGACACCGTGATGTTCCAGAACAATGTCGACAAGTACGGCGTTCTGAACTTCGCCTTCGACAAGCCGGACCTGCCGAACGCCTCCGAAACCTTCCGCGCAGTCGGATATGGACACGGCGCTAACCTCTGGAAAGATGTCGTGCAGGCTTACATGGATATTGGCTATGAAGGGATGTTAAGCATTGAGAATGAAGATCCCATCCTGCCGGGCGAAGTGGGCGTGGAACGCGCGGCTTATGTTCTGAAAAACATTCGTGCCGAATTGCTCGGATCGGCCGCCTAGGAGAACTCAATGACCATTAATCGCCGCACGTTTCTCGGTACGATGACTGCTGCCACGATCTTAGGTAGCCGCCTGACCTGGGCTGCCGAAGATCGCAAACTCGACAAAATCGGCGTTCAGCTCTACACCGTCCGCGACGAGATGGAAAAGGATGTCGCAGCCACTCTCGCCAAGGTCGCGCAGATCGGCTATCGCGAAGTCGAGTTCGCCGGCTTATTCAATCATTCCGCCAAAGAAATCCGCGGCATGTTGGACAGCAACGGACTATCCGCGCCATCGTCGCACGTGCCTTACGAGAGCCTCGGTGCGGACTGGCCGAAGATGCTGGACGACGCCAAGGCCCTTGGCCAAACCTACATTGTTTGCCCCTCGATCGACGATTCAGTGCGCAATCAGCCCGACGGATGGAAGAAAGCCGCGGAGGCGTTCAATCATGCGGGCGAGGCTAGTAAGAAAGTTGGAATTACCTTCGGATATCACAATCACACGCCGGAATTCGATAAAACTGCAGACGGCAAGATGCCATACGACATCCTGCTGACCGAAACCGATCCCAAACTCGTGACCATGGAAATGGACCTTTACTGGATCACGAAGGCTGGACAGGATCCGCTCCATTACTTCGACAAATATCCCGGACGCTTCGCTCTCGTGCACGTTAAAGATATGAAGAAGGATGGCAGCATGACCTCGGTAGGCGATGGCGCCATCGACTTCAAAAAGATCTTCGCGCAATCCGACAAAGCCGGGATCAAGCACTACTTCGTCGAGCACGATGATCCGAAGTCGCCTTTCGACGACATACGTGCCAGCTTCGAGCACCTGCAGAAATTGCGCTTCTAGATCGAGCTACGGACGTCCTCGCATCGAACATAAAGTCGACGTACGGTCCGTGCATGTAGCACTCGAATGCCAATTGCGGATTACAGGAGAACTAGATGCCCCAGGTAATTCGGTCGCCGAAGGTGTACGACGTATGCATCATCGGCTCGGGCGCCGCCGGAGGCACGGCTGCCAAGGTCCTCACCGAAGGTGGACTGAATGTAGTGATGCTCGAAGCTGGTCCACCCGTTCATCCTGAGAAGGATTACAAGGAACACGTCTGGCCATATCAACTTGCCCATCGTGGCGGTGGAGTCGGCAACAAACAACGAGGCGTCGTTGGCGACGAGTTCATGGCCCCAAACGGCGCCTGGACCATCACCGGCGAGCCTTACACCAACGCTCCAGGATCCAACTTCCAATGGTTTCGCTCGCGTATCGTCGGCGGCCGCACCAATCATTGGGGACGCATCGCGCTGCGCTTCGCTCCGGTCGACTTCAAGGCACGCTCGAATGACGGTATGGGCGATGACTGGCCGATCACCTACGAAGAGATCGCGCCCTACTACGATAAAGTCGAATCCTTCATCGGCGTGTTTGGCACGAAAGAGAACGTCGCCAGTGCACCCGACGGCGTCTTCCTTCCGCCCCCAAAGCCGCGCTGCACCGAGACCATTGTCAAGAAAGCTTGCGACAACCTGAACATCACCTGTATTCCGTCGCGCCTCGCCATCATCACCAAGGAACACAATGGCCGCGCTGCCTGTCACTATTGCGGTCAATGCGGACGCGGCTGCATCACTGCATCGAATTTCAGTTCCAGCCAGGTGATGCTTCCCGTCGCTCAGAAGACGGGCCGCTTTACGCTGATTACCGGTGCAATGGCGCGCGAGATCATCGTCGGCAAAGACGGCCGCGCCGACGCCGTCTCCTATATCGACAAGAACACTCGCACCGAGCAGCGTATTCACGCCAAGGCCTTCGTCGTCGCCGCAAGCGCATGCGAGTCAGCGCGCCTCCTGCTGAACTCCAAATCCAGCCTGTTCCCCAATGGCCTCGCAAACTCATCGGGAGTGGTTGGCCGCTACCTCACCGATTCTGTCGGCAGCTACGGCGGCGGCTACTTCCCACAACTCGAAAGCATGCCCCCCCACAATCACGACGGAGTCGGCGGCATGCACATGTACGTCCCGTGGTGGAAGTTCGATCGCAAAAATGACTTCCTTCGCGGCTACCACATCGAATTCGGTGGCGGCCGTGGCATGCCGGGTGTAGGCGACTTCGACGCCGTTTGCGAAGACCACGAAGGCTACGGCGTGAACCTCAAGAACTACATGCGCAAGACCTACGGCACATTCATTGGGTTCGACGGCCGTGGCGAGATGATCCCCAACAATCGCACTTACTGCGAGATCGATCCCAACGTGGTCGATGAATGGGGCATTCCCGTCCTTCGCTTCCATTTTGAGTGGAGCGATAACGAGATCCGCATGGCACGCGACATGCAAGAAACATTTCGCGCGATCGTCGAGGCAGCCGGCGGAACCTACCTGACCAGGACGTCGCCCGACGGTCCGCATCCCTACGGCATCGCGGATGGGGGCGTCATCATTCACGAACTTGGTACGGCTCGCATGGGCGACAGCCCGAAAACATCCGCTCTCAACAAGTTCTGCCAG
>JBPYEW010000181.1:0-24318 GCA_051984555.1 Terriglobales bacterium
ACTTCTGATTACAAATGGGATCGCCTTTTCGACAAGAGTTCATTCAAGCGGTCCCGAAGTTAGCCCTTAGGGTTACCCATTCCACCCGAGGCATGCTGACGAGCGCGCGAGATCAGTTCCATTACCCGCGCTTTGTTCTCGTAATTAGGATTTGTGTCGAGCAGCTTTTGCCACGCGGCGACGGCACCCTTCGGATCACCCTTCCCCTGCCACTTCACAACACCGAGGTTGTACAGAGTGCTGGCGTGTGACGGGTTGTAAGTGAGCGATTTCTCGAATTCAGTAATGGCCATGTTGGCGTCGTTCTTGTACCAGTAGCAGGTCGCCATATCGGAACGAACGTCAACGTCCTTGGGATTGACCTTGAGCGACTGCTTGTAATAGCCAATGGCGTCGTCGTACTGGCCCGCGTCGTAATAGACGTTCCCGATACGCGAGAGCAGGGCGGCGTCGGCGGGACGAGACTTGAGCTGCTCGAGGAGAGGCTCCGCCTGTTTGCGGGCCATTTGCGCCATCTGCTCCGGCGTTGGCTGCTGCTGAGGCTGCGATGGCATCCCGGTCGAAACCGCAGCGGCCTGCACCTCGCCACTTTCGCTCGAACTGGAACCGCGCAGGAGGTAGCCTGAGGCACCGCCCAGCAACAGGCAAATCACGGCCAGCGTGTACGCCTGCCTGCTCGTCCAGTTCGAAGTTGCTGTCGATTGCGGGGCGTTTAATTTCGACATAGCGTCCTCCCGTTCGTTGCTTCCCAAGCCCAATCCCGTTTACCAGACAATGGGCATCCCGGCTGCCAAACAATCCGATGAGCCGAATCTCAAAACCCTTGGGCGCGTGCCACTTACGAGCGCCCCTCGGGATACCCGACTCCGCTGCAGGCGCTCGTGGGGGATTTACGCCTGCAGCGTTGCCTTTTCACGCAGTGTAGGCGGGTACGAACACGGCGTTTGTGACGCTGATCACAGAGTGAAGTGACGTAGAACTTCGCGCCGGAAGGCGATCCTGCGGTCATGGCGGGGGAGCTTAGAGAGGAGAAGTATGCCGGTGGGAGTGGAACCGAATGCTAGACTATCGATTCTTCTCACCTGGGGGTTGGATCGTTGAAGACTCCGGTTCTTGTGGTCCATGGCGGCGCCTGGGCGATCCCGGACGACATGGTGGAGGCACATCTGAAAGGTGTACGGAGCGCCTTGGCCAAGGGGTGGCAGGCGCTGGCGCGGGGAGCATCCGCGCTGGATGCCGTCGAGGAAGCCGTGGTGGTGTTGGAGGACGACGAAACCTTCGATGCCGGGCGCGGCAGTTTTCTGAATCGCGAGGGGCGCGTGCAGATGGATGCGCTGATCATGGATGGCGCTACACTGCGCGCCGGCGGTGTGGGGTGCGTCGAGCATATTCGCAATCCGGTGCGTGCGGCACGCAAGGTGTTGAGCGACAGCCCTCATGTTTACTTCGTGGCAGAAGGTGCGGAGAAGTTTGCGAAGGAACACGGCATCGACCTCTGCAAGAACGAAGACCTCATCATCCCGCGGGAAGTAGAACGACTGAAGGAATACCAGGCGAGCGCTACCGAGCAAAATGCCAACTTGTTCGCTCCCACGATTTCCCACGACACCGTGGGGGCGGTCGCGGTGGATGCACACGGAAACATTGCAGCGGCCACATCCACCGGCGGTACCTTGAACAAGGCGCCAGGGCGACTGGGTGATTCTTCGCTTATCGGTTGCGGGTGCTACGCGGACAATGAGAGCGCCGCCGCATCGACCACAGGCTGGGGCGAGCCAATTATGAAGTTGGTTTTAGCGAAGTGGGCGGCGGATCGCGTGCGGTCGGGCAGTGTGCCCGAATGGGTGGCGAAGGAAGCGATTTCTCATCTGGAAGAACGAGTGAACGGCCACGGTGGAATCATTCTGCTCGACGCCGAAGGCCGGTATGGCATCGCACACAATACTCCTCGCATGGCGTGGGCGGTGAAGGCTGGCGAAAAAGAGAGCGCGGGAATAACGAGGGAGTAGAACGTGGCGGGGAGTTTGTCGATCGGAAGCACTCCCCTTCTCCCGAGTCGGAATCACCTGCCAACCCAACGCCCAGCTACCACAACTAGCAGCCGTTTCTCCGTGTTTTCATAACGGAAGCACTTCATCTTCCAAATTCGGGACTGACCCTTAGCAAACCCTGTTCTCATGCGCTATTTGGCTTGCTTTCCAAGTAGTAACTGATGTAAAAACCGTGCGAACATCCCGTCAAAAGCCGCAAAATGCCGCGTTCGCTGGTTGGGCGAACGTATTTTTTCGCGTCCGCGTCGGCCTGCGGGGACTTCACAGGGAGACCACATGAAAGCACTGCTGAGGATTCTTTCCACCTCGTTGATGATCGTGTTGACGACTGCGCTTGTATTCGCGCAAGGCTCTGCCACCGGCGATCTGCACGTCACCGTGAAGGATCCTGCGGGCAAGATGGTCACGAACGCCACGATCGCGATCGACGATCCCGCAAAAGGGTTTCAGCGCTCGACTTCGCAAAATGCCGAAGGTGAGTATCGTCTGCTTGCCGTGCCTCCCGGCCGTTACCGCGTCACGGTTTCGGCTCCCGGATTTTCCAAGGCCG
This sequence comes from Terriglobales bacterium, assembly GCA_051984555.1. GTDB lineage: Bacteria > Acidobacteriota > Terriglobia > Terriglobales > Acidobacteriaceae > Gp1-AA122. The sequence continues at coordinate 2,602 of JBPYEW010000181.1, forward strand.
TCTTTCAGGACGAGGTCATCACCGTCGGGCAAATGGCAGATCTTCCTGTCACCATGCAGATCAGCGGCGGCGAGACTGTTCTGAACGTCAGCGCACAGTCAGAGTTGGTCGAGACCTCGCGCACTTCATCGACGGACACGATTGACCAGCGCCGTATTGATAATCTCCCGATCAATGGACGCAATTACATCAATTTCACCTTGACCGACTCGCAGGTCGTGCGCGACAACGCACCGAACATCGGCGCTGCCCCGACCTCCGGGCTCAACATGAACGGCCAGCGCGCCCGCTCGAACCTGGTAAACGTCGATGGCGCGGACGCGATCGATAACTCGGTGAACGGCGTGCGTTCGACGGTTTCTCAGGAGGCGGTGCAGGAATTCCAGATCATCAGCAATGGCTATTCGGCGGAATACGGCCGCGCGTCAGGCGGTGTGGTCAACATCATTACGCGCTCGGGGTCGAATGAATTCCACGGCGACGTGTACGGGTATATCCGCAACCGCAATTTCCAGGCGGTGAACCCGTTCAGCAACGTGCCGAATCCCGCTTACACGCGCGTGCAGGCAGGAGCGGCGTTTGGCGGGCCGATCAAGAAGGACAAGACGTACTACTTCTTCTCGTATGAGGTAACCCGGCGGCATGAGACGGGATTCTCAAGCATCGGGCAAAACAATTTTGGACTCGTACCTTTCGACGCTTCGCCTTACTTTGGCGCGCCCGGCGGTACATTCGATATTCAAGCCACTCCCGGACAAGCGGCGTTCTTGCAGGCCTCCGAAGCGGCGCTTCCGTTCCTCACTCCCCAGCAAGTCGCTGCCTACCAAAGTTACGTGTTCCTGGTGGGAGGGTCTTCCGGCATTGCTCTCAATGGTCATTACCCGCAGGCGTTCGCATTCATATCGCCGGGTGGCTCGCTGACCCAGTTCCCGACGTCTTGCAATCCCGGCAATACTCTTTGCAATGGCTTGCCTTCCAACTTCGAGACTCTCAGCGCCCAGGTAGGCAACTTCCCCGTATTTGAAGGCACCAGCCTTTACTCACTTCGTATCGATCACAATCTCACCAACAACAACCGCCTCATGCTACGCGGAAATGCCAGCCCGAGCACCGTCACGGGCATCGAGGTGAATGGCCAGAACCAGACCTTCGGCCAGAACGCCTTCTCGCGCACATCGCAACAGAGCTATCGCGATGCGGGCGGGATGGTGCAAGACACCTGGATCCTCGGTGGGACCAAGATCAACGAGTTCCGCTTCCAGTACGCGCGGCGTGGCCTGCAGTATTTCTATTCGAATGCGCCGGGCGGCGCTGATGTCGCGGTCAACATTCCCGGGTTCGCGTATTTCGGCCGCGAACCGTACTCCTATATTCAGCGCGTCGAACAGCGCTACCAATTCACCGATAACTTCTCCGTCACGCACGGTGGCCACGACTTCAAGTTCGGCGCGGATGTGAACTACATCCCGGTGAATGCGACCTTCACCGTGAACTACGGCGGCGTTTATACATTCGGCAGCCTGGACTCGGGCACATTCGGGTTCCCGAACAGCGGACCGAACGCGTTTCCGGGCTTCTCGCCAATCCAGGCCTACGGCTTGGGTATTCCGAGCACGCTCGTGCAGGGCGCCGGCAATCCACGCGATTCCTTTAAGAACATCCCGCTTGGTTTCTATGGGCAGGATTCGTGGCGCGTGAGTCACAAGCTCACGTTCAATTATGGACTTCGGTACGACGTGGAAATACCGCCGAAGTTCGCGCCTCCCACCGGACTCGCCGCGGCTGCCTATAACCAGCTCGGCATTCAGAAAGGGATTCAGACCGACAAGAACAATTTCCAACCGCGCATCGGCGTAGCGTGGGATCCCAAGGGCGACGGCAAGAGCGTGTTCCGCGCGTCCTACGGAATGTTCTACGATCACCCGCTGCTCGGGCTCTACTTCCTCGGCGATGCGTCGGACGCATCCAAGACAGTGCAGTTGGTGTTCGCCGGCGCCAGTCCTTGCAGTACTACCCCGCCGAGCGGCGCGGGAGTGGCCCTGGCCATGAATGCAACCAACATCTTCCAGGGTATTTTGAATACCGGGAGCTGTCTGCCGACCGTTCCTGGCTACGTTCCCAGCCAGCAGCGCTTCGATCCTTCGAACGCAAATCTGTTTCTCAATCAGACGTACCTGAATCCCACAACTTTCTTCCCATTGGCCTTCCAGCCGTTCGGATATCCGCAGTCGAAGAATTTCGTGTACGCCTACTCGCACCAGGCGAACCTCACGTTTGAGCACGATCTCGGCCACAACATGGCGATGAGCCTGGCCTACAACTTCAATGGTGGACGTCATCTGAATCGGCCGATCAACGCCAATACTCCGCGCGGCGATCTGCTGGTAAAGAATTGGCTCGCGGCAGTAGCGAACGGCGCCGCCTTACCCACCGACAATCCCCTGTTTGTCACGGCATGCGGTGTCGGCCCTGGTGGCCCGTACATACCGGCTGCACTCGCAAACTTCTTCCGGCCTTCTGGTCTCAACCCAGCGGTGGCCTTGGGCGCACTCACGCAAGCAGGCGGCGCTCAATGTGTCGGGTTAGCGCAACAGATTTTGCAGGCCAACGGCTTGAACGCAAATTGCGATTTGACGACGCTCGCCGGTTGCGTCCCCTTCAGCGACATGGACGCAAACTTCTCGAATGGCAGTTCCGTTTACCATGGCTTGACCGCTAACCTGCGCAAGCGTTTTGGAGGACACAGCGCGTTCCAAGCGTCGTACACGTGGTCGCACTCGATCGACGACTCGACCGACCTGCAATCGCCGCTGGCGCCTCAGGACAGCTTCTTTCCCAGCCTCGAACGATCGAACTCGCTGTTCGATCAGCGCCACCGTTTCGTCTTCAGCGGCACTTACCAGACCGGCAGGCTAAGTGGTGATAACTTCGCGAGCAAGCTGTTCAGCAATTGGACGTTCGCGCCCATCATTGAAGTGGCGTCGGGCCGGCCATTCAATATCCTGACCGGAAACCCGGATAACCTGCAGTTCTCGCCAAGTACCGGCCGCCCGAATGTTGTGCCGGCGGGAAGTCCCTCATCGCTGTGCGGCCCCACCGTGGCTTCCAGTTTTTCGCCGACCGGATTCTTCCAGGAACCCTGCTTTGCGAATTTCCTGGTCACGGGAGGAACGCCGACCCTGCAGTCGCTGGACGGCAACTTCCCGCGTAACGGCGGCCTGAAGCCATGGACGGTTTTCGATGACCTTCGCGTTTCGCGAATTATCAACTTCAATGAGCGCGTGAACCTGGAGATGAGCGCCGACATCTTCAACATCGCTAACAAATTCAATGTCGCCGACGTGAACCAGTTGTTCACCAATGCCGGCCAGCCAACGTCGGCGTACGATCCGCGGCAGTTCCAGTTCGGCCTGAAACTGAAGTGGTAGAGAGCAGGAGCTCGCGTCAGGCTCTGGGCTTTAGGTAATCGGCAGAATTAAAAGTGGAGCTACGGCGGCCTGGCCAGTAGCTCCTTTTTTTGTCCATCCTGCCTTTGTATGGCTGCTTTTCGCCCCTGTTACCATCACAACTATGTCGGAACCGACCTCCCGCACCCGCATCACGCGCGAACCACAACTTGCGATCTATGATCGCGAGGCAGCATATGGAATCCTCGACGAGGCTTTTGTTTGTCACGTCGGGTTCACCCTCGATGGGCAGCCCTACGTCATACCCACCAGCTTCGGGCGCAAAGATGACTACCTGTACATTCACGGCTCCGCCGCCAGCCGCATGTTGCGCAACATGAAGCAAGCTGTCCCCGTGTGCATCACGATCACGCTTGTTGACGGACTCGTCCTGGCGCGATCGGTCTTCAATCACTCGATGAACTACCGCTCCGTGGTGATCCTGGGAACCGCCGAAGCGATCGAAGAACGCGAGGAGAAGCTCGCGGCGCTGAAGATCATTTCCGACCACGTGATCCCCGGCCGCTGGGAAGATGCCCGCTATCCCAACGAGCGCGAGCTGAAAGCCACGCTGGTTATGCGCATTGCCATCGAAGAATTTTCAGCCAAGGTGCGCACCGGGCCGCCGATCGACGACGAGGACGACTACTCCTATCCAACCTGGGCGGGCGTAATACCCCTGGAAAGTATCGCGCGGCAACCCATGCCGGACCCGCGGCTTGATCCGCCGCGTGAGATGCCGGCGTATGCATCGAGTTACAAGAGACGACAATAGCCGTGAGCCGACCGTCCCACATTCATGGACAAAGAGGCAGAGTTTGCTCTCGCGTGTACCAAATCACCGCACCGGGGGCACTCTAATCACGGTAGCGCGACAGTCCCGAAGTGACTGACAGGCCGTGGGCGCCAGGCTCTTGGTCAGGCATATCGAAACTCCGGTGAGATAGTTGTTCCCGCAACTCACTACTACGTCGTCGTTTTGCAGCCGCGGATTAGCCGCGAGGAAGTCGCGCCTAACGTCAGAAGGCGCGATTGTGAATGACTGAGTCGGGTGCTCGAAACGCGAAGGGAATTTGATGGAAGCGAATGCCTGGTGAATTAGCTTGAAATAAGACGCCGGGTCCAATCCGCTGCAGGTTCCGTGTGTTTCCCATTCATGGCGAATCAACTCGGAATCCGGCATGACGTCATCGGGTCCGGGCAGGGATCCCTCCGAGAACTGGCTTGAACAGTGCTCAGGATACCCATGGGTGAACTGCGGCCAAAGTCCGTGAACGATGAACCCGTAGTGTCCGCTACGACACTCTGGCTTGTCGGAATGACTGTGACAAAACTCAGGCGACCACGAGAGCGCCAGAACGTAATAATCGAAGTCTCCCGGTTGACTGCCCGTCGATCTCGCCGGTCGATGCCGCTGGTGTTGAACGAGAGCGGCCGCGAAAATTCCCAGCAGGCAAAGACCCATCGCAATTTTCGAGGTGACTTTCATGTTCCAGGGATTGTAGTTGAGATCAGCCACGCATTACACGCCAGGCTTCGACTAAAAAGCAGCGAATACAAGTTGGGATGCATTCCGATTTACATTCGGTAGTTCTCAAAAGGTGACAAGCTGACGCTATCCCGCTGACAAGTAAGTTGCCTTATGTTGCAGTCTGGCTAGATAATCGCCTATTTCGTTTTGCAAGGAGGATGCTTTGCCTCAGCCCATGGTCCCATCGACTGCGTTCGCAGATGCATGGATCCGGGTAGATCAAACGGAAGACCCACGCTTTTTCGTGAATCTTCTGGATGCTACCCGCGCCCGCCTTCTTGAACGCGCCCGGAAGTCCCCGGAACAATTTTTTGCGCCGCTGGCTCTCGCGTCGGGGCAAAGGATTTTAGATGTGGGCTGCGGGACTGGCGACTTCCTCCGATTGATGGCACCGATCGTCTCGCCCGGAGAGGCCGTCGGAGTGGACCTAAGCGAAACCATGGTTGCGGAGGCAACGCTGCGTTCGGCGGGAAAGCTTGAGAATCTTTCGTTCCAGGTGGCGAGCGCGTTGCAACTTCCATTTCAAGCTGAAGCCTTCGACCGCGTCCTCGCGACCCAGGTACTGCTCCACATTCCCGAGCCTTGGAAGGCCCTCGCTGAAATGAAGCGAGTACTGACTCGATCAGGGATGCTGTGCATTGCAGAGATCGACTGGGGAACGCTGGTTGTGCAATCGTCCGATCAGCAGTTAGGCCGCCGCTTCAGCGAACTCGCCTGCAAAGAACTGCGAAATGGGCTCATCATTCGAGAGCTTCCGGGACGACTTCGCGAGCTTGGGTTCAAACGCATTGCTGTCGTACCCGAGACTGAGGTCTCGCAGGATCTAGATGCGTTTTATACATGGTTTGTGGAGCCGTCACTGAAGCACTTCAAGCAAATAGGGGCATTCTCGGAAGCGGAAGCTGACACGTTCCTGACCGATCTACGAGAACGGGCGCGACGCGGCTACTATTTCTCTTCTCGGACTTACTACACAATCCTGGCATCGCAGGTGAGCTGAAAGTCGCTTCAACTATGCTCGTACAGACGCAACCATTAACGGTGGAGGAAGTCTCTGCTCGCCTTGACCGACTGCCAGCATCGCGATTCCACGCGAAAATACTTATCGTTGCAGCCCTGTCCTTGCTTTTCGATACTTTGGATACGGCTGTCACAGGTTTCGTCCTCGCATCGCTTCGGACAACGTGGCATTTCGATGCCAACACGATTGGGGTCGTTTCGGCTGTGGGGCTATCCGGCTATCTAGTTGGTTCCTTTCTTTGCGGCTTCGTGGCTGACCGCATCGGTCGAAAGAAAACAATCCTATTCACACTCATTCTGTACTCCATTTTTTCCGCAGGGCGAGGGCTGTGCAACACAGTCGGCGGGTTTGCGGCTTTGAACTTCTTCACATGGTTCTTCGTCGGGGCTGAGAGTTCGACGGTTCCTACCTACCTGGCAGAATTGTGGCCCGCACGCACGCGAGGAAAACTAGTTGGCTGGATGATGGCTTTCTTTGGTGCCGGCATTGCACTCTCGTCAGTGTGGTCACTCCTGATCATCCCGACCTTGGGCTGGCGGTGGGCGCTGTTTCTGACGGCTCCCTTTGCTCTCGTCGGAGGCATCATGCGATCGGTGCTGCCCGAATCGCCCAGGTGGTTGATCCGCGCGGGGCGCCCGGCCGATGCGGAGGCGGCGTTGGCCAGAATTGAGAGTGAGATTTCGAAGTCCAGCGGACCTCTAGCAATAGTCGTGCCCGGGAAGAGCGGTAAAGAAGTGTCCACAAGACGGGCGCACCCAAGCGAGTTGATAAGAGCAAAGTACCGGACCGTAACGCTCATGCTTTGGATCGCCTGGTTTGCCGAATACGGCGTGCTCTACACCTACCAAATTTTCCTTCCGACGATCCTAGCTGCGGAAGGACGTTCCATCGTGAAGTCTTTTCACTACTCGGTGGTGATCTATTCCTCGGTGATTCCAGGTTACGTACTGGGAGGATATGTAGTGGAATGGCTCGACCGCAAATACACAATCCTGGTGTCATTTATTTCGATTGCAGGGTTTGGAACATTGTTTGGGCACTCGCGATCTCCTGCCCAGATTATGACCTTCGCTGGCCTTACCGTATTCTTTCTTTCCCTCGGATCTACTGCTATCTATACATACACTCCTGAGGTTTACCCCACGGAGATTCGCGCGACAGCGATGGGAATCGCGTCGGCCTGGGGACGAGTGGGCGCGGTGACCATGCTCCTGATCTTCGGACATTTTCTCGCCAGCCAGGGCAAGTCACTCCTGTTTCTGATTATCGATCCCGTTCTGGTCGCTGCCGTAATCGTGGTTGTCTGCTTTGGCCCATCGACTCGTGGAAGACCGCTTGCAGAAGCGCAGAGCTAAGGTCGTGCTGAGGCGAAGTAGTAAGCTCGACAGTTCTCACAAAGGCCCTGCGACGTGCGGCGCGGAAGGTTATTGACGAAATCTGGCACCCAGTCCCAGACGGGAGCAGTGTGGGTGATTCTCCTGGTGCGCCGACAGTGAGCGCACATGAGAATGGACCCGCTCGCGTCCGTGTACATGGTTTCAATCGGAGGCATCCTCAGGCGGTGGGGATCGTGGGGCCGTTCGACGACCACGGAATTCTCGACCAGAAGATGCGGTTTGCCTAACGGGAGAACCCTCATATGAAAGAAGCGATTTGATACCGCGGATGAGCACTCATATTCGTGTTCCCATGGGGATTGGGTCCTAAGAACGCGACGAAAGCCCTCCGTATAGAACGAGCGCAGAGGATCTGCAATCACTGCAGGCAAATCAGCTCCGACGACTCGCTCCCGGCGGCAACTATCCCCGCCATTCCGTTCGGCAAACCGATCCCATGCCGCATTGCAGTAAACGATCCGGAGTGAGTGGTCAAGCACATAGATGACCGAAGAACTCGCTTCGAACTGTTCGATGACTGCTTTCGGTAGTTTGGCTGCCATTTTCCCCGGGTCGAAACTTAACTGAAGGTCCGTCGGATTTGACGGAGGTCACGAATAAACGGAATCGGGGTCGATTGATCTGGGAAAGTTACTACCCCATCAAGTGACAACAATCCTTAGGGCACATGGATTCAGACTCGCTATTCCGCACTGGTCTATCTAAAACAGAAGTATAGATGAATCTCATTGGTTCAAACCTCCTCGGGAGGGCGGATATTGCGAAACGAGATATAGAGCAAGAGGTCATAAACGATCTTAAGGCCGCCGGCGATGAAAAACGGGATGTTGATCAATGCTGGGCGGGAGAAGAGGAATCCGGCCAGCAAGGGACTGATGGCAGCGCCGGTAGTTCGGGCCACTCCGGTGAAACCGCCTGCGGCAGAACGCTCGCCAGGTTCGACGACGGCCATAGTGTAGGACTGGCGTGTTGGCACGTCCATTTGGCTGATGCTGAAGCGCAGCAAGAGAACTGTGATTGCCAGTGGCAGGGTCGGCATGAGGGGCACCGCAATGAGGAGCACATTGGACGGCAGGTGCGTTACGACCATAGTTCGGATCAGTCCGATCCGCTTTGCAATGCGCGTAGCCAGTAGAGCCGAGATCCCGGCGAACACATTAGCCCAGAAGAAGATCGCGCCCAGGGTTTTGGGCTCGGCTCCGAACTTCAGATAAAACCAGTAGGCAGCGAAGCTCTGGATAACAAACGCTCCAGCAAAGGAGTCCAGGGCGAACAATGCCGATAGTTTCAGTACGACACTGCGAGATCGTCCCAGACCCAACACCGTGCGAATCGCTTTTTGCGGGTCAGGGCTTGCGGCATCCGTCACCTCGACGGCGGCCGACAATCTTGTGAATAGAATGCCCAGAGCGAGTCCGAGAACTGCGTACAAGAGGATGATGGCCCTGTAACTTGAAATAGAAGGCACCGATGAGCGCTGCAAAGCCTGGGTGAGGAAGCCTGCAATCAGGGCGCCCAGCGCGGTAGCGAGCGATCCGGCAAGCGTGTACCACGCAAATACCTCAGTACGAACTCCTGACGACACGAGATGGGACAACGACGCTTGCTCGATGGACAGGAAAGGCCCAACTTCGTTTCCGCTGGGACTAATGACCCCGATCGTCCCGGAGATGATCAGGAACAACAGGTTGTGGGTGAAAGCAAACGCTAAGCCAGCCATCGTCATCAGGACCGCCCCAACAACCAGTATTCGACGCCGACCAACCCGGTCAGCACGCGTCGTAAGGTAGAGGGAGATCACAATGTCACCGGCAAGGGTAAGGGTCAGAACGAGACCGCTCTGGGATTCGGTCAGCCCAAGCCCGACGAGGTAGAAAACCAGGATGACGGAGAGGGCACCGTAGGCAAACAAACGGAGAAAGCGAGTGACAAAAAGAAGCTTTCCGTCAAACGTGAGCTGGGCCGGCAAATGTGGGAGTAGGGTTTCGGTTCGCATCCTGGGTTTTAAAAGGGGTGCATCTGACGGTTTACAGTGTAGTCCGGGGCACATCCGGAGCACATCGTCGTCTGTTCAGCGACTACAAGGGCCCAATTCTACGACGTGTTAAGCGACAGGGGCGACGCGGTGGGAGCTGCTTTGATTTGGCGCAATTTTGCGTCACTGGTGCAAATCGTTGGCAGGTGTAATATGTCCGCGACAAGATTCTGGCCTCGATTTGTGCTGTGCTATAATCGCGCGCCATTCAGTTGTGCCGTTGTACACGCAGTCTTTTTATAAGTCCATCCAGCTCTCACCCGCGTAGCGGGGAGCGGCCCCAATCAGGAGGAGCAATGACCTTTGACGAAACCCTCTACTTAGGCGACGACGAAATGGATGAATATGGTGATAGCGGCGCCTACGGCGAATCGATAGACGAAGATCTGGAAGAAGAGGAAGAAGAGGAAGAACAGCCCGGCGGCATGGGAGAAGAAATGGAACGTGAGCCCGAACCGGTAAGTTCGGTTCCAACGCCAGCCACCACTGGCGGCGGTGGAGGTGGCGGTGGCTCGCGCAAACCCGCAAAAAAGAAAACCGCCAAGAAAAAAGCCCCGAAAAAGGCTCCAAAGAAGGCCGCGAAGAAGAGCGCGCGCACCAGCGGGCGTCGTGGGGCTGCGAAGAAATCCGCCAAGAAGAAAGCTGCCCGCCGGCCGGCCAAAAAGAAAGCCGCCAAGAAGAAAGGCGGCCGTCGCCGTTAGTCAGTTGAGTTTCGATAGAAAGCCGCGGGTTTGGCCGCGGCTTTTTTATTTTTATGGCAAGTTTGTCAGACCAAGACTTGCATTCTGGCGCGCAAAGCCGGAAGCAAACGAAACTACTTCTTCCCGTGGACGGCACTCAAGCAGCGGCCATAGAGCTCAAGCAGGTGTCCGGCATACTCTTCGGGCTTTGCGGCGGCGCCTCCGCCCTGGAATCCAACGCCGGACAAACTTGTTTTTCCATACCCCGTAGTCATGGCAATGAACTTCATCATGTCGAGGGCGATGTCTTCGTCGCGGCGAGAAACAGCTGGCATATTCGGTAACTCATTCATGAATGCCTCCGAGGGGATGAGGATGGGAGTTAGGTCGTCGTCTTCGTGCTGCATGACAGCCGATCCTTGGCGCAGGGCCAAACACTAAATTAGCAGATCGGGAGGAAAGGATGCAGCGGCGGTCACTCCGGGGGTTCTTCGGGGCAACTGCCAGGCGAATAGAACGGTGGCGATTCAATTGGCCCAAATGAAAAGGGGTGACCGAAGCCACCCCTGATGATCGCCGGACAGACCCCGTTTAGAGGACCTGTACGTTTTCGGCTTGGAGCCCCTTTGGACCCTGAACCACGTCGAACTGAACCGCTTGGCCTTCCTGCAGACTGCGGAATCCCGTTGATTGGATTGCCGAAAAATGCACGAAAACATCTCCGCCGGTCTGACGGCTAATGAAGCCGAAGCCCTTGGCGTCGTTAAACCACTTTACTGTTCCTTGTTCCAATTTCTTTTCCTAATTCTATTGATTTTCTGCTGAGAAGATTGCTGCTGTGAGGCGGTTTCGCAGGTTTGCGGGACCAACATCAACGGCGGGTAATCCAACTAAGCCGATGATAGTTGGATGATCCAGCGGAACTGAGGATTCAATATCGTTTACGGACGGGATAGTCACCTCAGGGGGGGTACCAATAGCATGTGGTCAGAGGCCGTCTTTTGGGCAAAGATAATAGGGCAACGCCCTATATTCAAGGAGACAGCCTTGGCAGCAACCGCCGTATGCCCCGCCCCTGATAAACGTTCCTGGAGAGAGCTCTACCGCGACGCCATTCTCGAAGCCGATATCGACAAGATACCCGAGCTGATCGCTACCGCCGAAGAGGCACTCCTAACGCGCACTCGCGAACTGTCCGATGAAAGCGGGGACAACATCGAAGAACAGCACGATCTTGATGATGCGTTGTATGCATTGAAAGCCCTGCGGGACAGCGTCACGTCCGGGCGTATGCGGCCGAATTAGTCGCTCCTCTACGATTCCACACAGACTCTGCGCGAACGAACTGCGGTTACGTCCCGTAGGGTAGCGCCCATCCGATTCGGACGAAAAAATTGAGAACAGGCACGCCACGTAAAAGTTAGGTAAATTCAACGCTGCGAGCGGGCGTTCCTGTAGACGAACAGCCGGCTATCGAAGATAATCCCGCGCATGAAATACACTCCGCAAGCTTGGAGAAGTTTCATCGAGGAACTGGGAGCCGTTTCACACAACGGGCACGCCCGACCCTATATTCTTGAATCATGGTTGCGGTGTCGAACAGCCGAAGTTGACCCCGCGCCTGATCGGCTGTTATTGCGACGCGCCTCCGACCTCGATTTGAGCACGCGTTTGAGAGCCAATGAACATCTTATCGAGGCGGCAGCGACGATCCTGACGAGCGTTTCGGGATCCCTGGCGCAACTCCCGCACGTGCTCTACCTGACCGACGCCGATGGAATCGTCCTCTGGTCTACGGGGAACAACGACATCATGCGCGCATACGGTCTGCTGCCTGGCTTCGACTGGTCAGAAGCAACGATGGGAACCAATGGCGCGGGCACGGCACTCGCGGTGAACCGACCCGTGGCGGTCATCGGGCCGGACCACTACTCCTTGCCGTTTCACGACGCAACGTGTCTTGCGGCTCCGCTGCACAACAGTGGCGGAGACGTGATCGGGGCGATTGACCTGAGTACGCACGTGGAGGACGCGGAACCGAACCAACTGTCAGCAGTGATCGAAGCGGCGGTTGACATCGAACGCATGCTTCAGGCGCGCGTTCACGCAGATCAAAGAAAGCCGGGCCTGGAAGGCGTCCGTGTTACGCCTCTCCATAGAAGACAGCCGGGCTACTACTCCTGAGGGTTGTCCTTCTCCTGAGGGTTGTCCTTCTTTTCTGTTTGTGGCTTGTCAGCGTCGGTTTTGTCGCTATCACTCTTATCGGCGTCGCTTTTATCCGTTTCATTCTTCCCGGTGTCACTCTTGGCGGAGTCGGGGGATTGTGTATCCTGCTCTACCGGCGCGCGCTGAACGAGCACGAGTTCGTGCTTCGCTTCGCAGGTTCGTGACGGATCCACGAAGGCCGTACCGAGCAGATTATCCTTCTCACCGTGGAAGAGGAGGCCGTGCTTGAGGTTGTTTGGCAGACCCGTAAAGCGAGCCCTTCCTTGATTGTTGGTAGGAACCTCAAGATCGAGCCGGCGGACACTCAGGAATCCGTAAGCAATGTGCACCGATACCTTCGCGCCTTCGACGATTTTCCCACCCGGACGTTTAACCGTAATCTCAGCGGAGCACGGCCCCAGGCCGCCATCGATCACGGGCACCTGCTGGGCAGGAATTGCGGGAGCCGCCGGCGGAGGCGTTGGGTTCTGACTTGACTGCTGGGCAAGCGCAAATGCGCTAAGAAACAGAACGGCACTCAGTACGGGAACCTTATAGATGATCTTGGATTGCATGTTTTCAGGATACCCGAACTGCGCGCGGCCGTGGACATTCGAGGTGTCGGCTTGCCCACAAGACTGCGTTGGCTCGTCTACAATGGCAAGGCAACAAATTATAGCGAGGAGAGCAGAATGCAACGCAAGGCAAGTGCAGTTTGGAGAGGCGGCCTGAAAGACGGCAAAGGGACAGTGTCGGCAACGAGCGGTGTACTCTCGAACACGCCATATTCGTTCACGACGCGGTTCGAGAACACGCCGGGAACCAATCCCGAGGAACTGATCGCGGCAGCCCACGCGGCCTGCTTCTCAATGGCCTTATCGGCACAGTTGGGCGGGGCAAACCTGACGCCGGAGAGTATCAACACGACCGCAAATCTGACGATGGAGAAGTTGGATGCGGGATGGACTATTACGACGATTCAGCTGGATGTTACGGCGCGGGTTCCCGGGGCGAGCCAGGAGGCATTCAACAAAGCAGCGGAAAACGCGAAAAGCGGTTGTCCAGTTTCGAAAGTGTTGAACGCCAAGATCACGATGAATGCGAAATTAGAAAGCTAGTACCGAGTACGATCGCGAAACAAGCCCGGCTGAGGCCGGGCTCTCGTTTTTCAGCAAGGCACAGAAACCCAAACGGAATGTTCCTAATGACAGGGCGATCAGCGAGCAACGCTATGACGCTTTCCTCTTATGACTCGCTCGATCGTTCTCTTTTTCCTGCTGATCGCGGAGGATCTGGCGGATGCCGCGATTGATTCGCGCCGCGTCATCCACGGCATTCTCGATCATTTTCGCCCAGCGTTTTCCGTTGGCGTCCAGCTTGGTCTGACCGAGAAGGTAACCAGCCTGCATGATGGTTTCGATCGAGTTGCTGAGATCGTGAGCCAAGTGCCGGAGGTCGGCGGTTACATCGCGAGACATTTTTTTGACGCGGGGCATAGGGACGTCAGTAAGTCGCTGAGTTCCTGGCGATGCGTGCGTTCTGGACAACGGTCTCATAGGAGGATCGAAAGCGCACCGGCTAGAATGACGTTTTTGCCGCGAATGTTCACTACAGTGATGACTGTAGAAGAATGCCCAAGAACTCGATACCCGAGTTCATGTTTGTTCCAGACTCGGAACAGAGTAGCCGGTGTGTATCCAGGAAGTGGAAGGCCGGTGTTCGTATGGCGCCGCGGTGCAGCACAGGTTTGACACGAACCCGAGCGTCTGTAGAATAGAAGAGTAGTTCTTTCCGAACAGGCAGCCGTTGTTGGCTGCTGCGCAAAAGAGAGTCACTGGCCGAAGTGGCGGAATTGGCAGACGCGCATGGTTCAGGTCCATGTACCCGCAAGGGTGTGGGGGTTCGAGTCCCTTCTTCGGCACCAATGATCTGCAGGCCCTCTGTTTTCCGCGACTTCTGCCCAATTTTTGTGGCAATGATAACGATCCTTGAGCCAGCTCAGGTAATCGATTACACTGCCGTCCTCCCGAGGGGTCATCATGTATGACGATTTGACGCTGCAGCGTCGCCACGAGATGGAACTGAGCGAACGAAGACTGGAACGCGAGGTTGAGGACGAAAAGCTGGCTGATCTGAAGCGAAGGCTGGATCAGCGGCTCGAGCAGTGGAGCCTACGACAATACGAACGTAGCGCCTGAATCTCTGCGCCGCTGCAAGCTCTCAGCTTGCTTTTCGCGTCGTCACTAAAGATTCGATCGTGTTGACAAGATTGCTGCTCAGCTTCTCACTCTTGGATACGATCCGCCGGACACCTACTTCCGCCGCAGCCCGAATCAGCTGATCTGACTTGAACATCGTGCACAAGAGCAAAGGCACTCCCGGTGACAAGCGAGTGATCTCACGCGCCGCGTCGATTCCGTTCATTACTGGCATCGAGAAGTCCAGCACGACGCAGTCGGGAGTAAGGTCCTGAAATAAGCGCACAGCTTCCGCACCGTTGGTGGCTTCCCCACAAATGGAAAATCGTGCATCCATCTCCAAAATCTTACGCATACAGGTGCGGACCAACTCATTGTCGTCCACGATCAAGATACGAATTTTGTTTGGCGATGCCATGGGACAACTTAGATGAATATCGCGCAAAACCGTTGTTTCGCAAGCGAAAACAGATGCAAAAATGAGGGAGGGGAGTTCCTGGATGGTAACCACTCTCCCCAGAGCCCATAAGGGGAACAATCCTTGGCGCGAATGCCGGGAAAGTTGCCCACCCGATGAAGCCGCCCCTAACTATCCGAAGTGCTGGAATGTCTTCCAGAACTCGGGCCACGGCAATTTTGGGGGTCCGCAAAGATAGATGTTTGGGTGACCCTCGCTCTCCTCGTTCTTAACTCCGAGGATATTCCCGTTATGTCCCGCCACACGACAAGAGGTGAGATTCTTTTCGACGTAAGTCTGGGACAATCCAACCACGATGAGAGTTGAAGGCGGCGGCTGAGGATATCCCCGCAACCATGCCGAATTCGTACCACTGATCGGGGGCGGCAAACGATACTCTGGGCCTAGAATCTCGATTGCACCCTGCTCCCCATAATTTCCGACCAGGATACCGAGGTTGTTCCATTCCTGCGGCGGTACATCGTCGCGGATATCGGAAACTGTTTTCACCAGTTCGTTCCAACCAATCTCTTCGCGCAAGTCACCGTTATTCCTCAGGGCAAAATCCCGGAGTGGCCCACTCGAAGCGAACGGAATGATGATCGCTGCCACGTAGAGACCGCAGGCAGCGACGGCTGCAAAAAACATTCCTTCGACTGTCCACCGCCACGCCTTTGAGAGCGACCTGACCCATCGTTCCGCCACGACTGCGCCCATGGCCATCAGCATGGGATACGCGGCAGCGAGGTAATAATCGCGGCCTTTCCCGAGCATAAACAATAAGAGAGGAATCACATACATCCAGCCGAGCATGCGGTATCGCCGATCACGCAGGAATGCGATCAGACCGGCAATCCACAGCGGCACGGCGGCTGAATTGGTGCAGATCCAGAATTGGTTGACCAGGAAACCATCGGCACGGCCCTGTCCTACGTCACGCTTATGAATATGCTGGAGGAAGTGATAGGAGATGTAATCGTGCCGGATCTGCCAAATGACATTCGGCATGCAGATAAGCGCCGCCAAAAGAGCTGCCGCCCAAAACCATCCGCTCGCAAAGTAGCGGCGCGCGTTCGTCACAGCCATGCCGCCCAGAATGCCCGCGATGTAAAAGACAATGGAATACTTGGTCAACAGTCCGAGACCCACTGTCGCTCCGATTGGCAGCCACCAGCGCGAGTCCTCCGACCGCAATAGCCGGATCACGAAGTATGCGATCAGCACCCACCACAGATAGTCGAAGCTCGAGTATTGGAACTCCGTCCCTTCAAACATCGGCAGTGCCGATAATGAGACTGATAAGGCAGCACTGAGTTGTGCGAGAGCTCCGCCGCCGAGTTCGAAAGCCATCATGCCGGTCACCACAACTGCCGTGGCCTGTGCGAAAACAGAAAACAATCTCAGTCCCACCAGAGACAGGCCGAACCACTTGGTGCTGATGTGCTCCACAAAAGGGGTAAGTGGCGGGTAGGCAACGAATCCCCACTCCATGTGGCGAGCGTCGCTGAGGACCTGGAGTTCGTCACGATGAAAACCGTACTGGCTATTGGTGAATACGTGAACAAGGACCACGGCGGCTGCAATTCCCAGCAACAAGCGAGACTGTATCTGAGTAGGCGCGTTGACCTGCACGGAGGGTTGGATAGCAGTAGTCACGAACTTTCCAATGGAAAAGGGTTAGCGGGAGCTTATCAATCGAATTGCGAGTAAATCAAACTCCCGTTCCCATGAAGGAAGCGGAGGGCACAGAATGTGGGTTTTCAGCCTCGAAGCAGGTTCAAACCCTTTGACGAGCAGCAAACCTTACGCGGCGCAAATGGCGCAAATAAAGAGGCCCCATTTCTGGGGCCACAGAAAAGAGGCAAATTGGAAGGGAAATCAGGGAATGGTAATGCAATCGTTCCGCGAGGAACGGAGGGTCGATAGAAGTCGAGAGCACAGTGAAGGTGTCAAAGTCAGCGGCCTCTTTTGTTACGTCAGGATGGTGCATTTGCCAAACCAAAGGCGCCAATTTTGTACGACCCCGCCAGCGGTTTCAAAAGACCTTATCCAGCAGGCACTTACAATTGGAGCGAACTGGTAGCCCGAGGACCAAATCCGGAAAAGCCTGTATTTCCCAAGTGCAGCAATGTGCACACTCTGGTACGGGACAGTTCAAGCTTGCGGCTCGTGGATGGTCATAGCGTCAGAGCCAACCATGCAAGCACCACTGGACCACCAGGGGATGGAGTCGGAGAGCAAAGCAAAAAGGCACAGCCGAAGCTGCGCCTTTTACCGATTCTGTTGCCGAGAGCTTTAGCTGTTGCCAGTCACGGTACGGAGTTTCCCAGGCAAGAAGTGATACGGCGGCCAAGGACCACTGATCGCCAGCTCGCAGTTCTTCAACTGTTTGGCTGCAGTATTGATACGGTTCTGATACTTCTCAACCGACTTGGAGTCGATCAGGTGAGCGATGTCGATCAGCATGCCGGCCTGGTCGACCTTCTTGCAGCTGATTTCTTCCTCGAGCGGGTTGAACAGCTTGTGGACTTGCACGGAGATTGCGCGCGCCTTGGTCTGACGCTCGCGATCGCGGGAGGCCTTGATTCTCAGCTGTGCGAGGTACTCCCGGCCCACCGTCTCAGGCAACTGGGTATCCAGCATGGCGTCACGCAGGGCTTCGTCGCGGACGACAAGCTTGATGTGCATTTCGGCTTTACCACGGAGTTTCTGTACGCTTTCCCCGAAGGCGCGCCGGTTGGCCCGTACAGCCTGACGAAGCGCTTCATCGGTATCGAAAACTGTTCCGAAACGGAACGGTAGAACGGTACCCTGGCGGAAGCAGACGCTGACGACGCGTGCATGCTCGAGAACCGATTTTTGGTCGAGCTCTCCGCCGTTACGATCATATTCGCTAACGATTACCGCGAATTCGCCGCTGGGATATCCGAACACGGGAGATCCATTGACACCCTGGATGTTTTCAAGAAGGAAAGGGCGACGAGCTCGAGTGCCATTGGAGAGGGTTTGCAGCTCAGTGAGGCAATATGCGTACCACGCCATGTTTTAGTTTCTCCGAACCTGGGTCCGCAGCCTTAGAGCGACCGCGGTTTGTTACGAAGCTGGGTACTTCGAATCAAAAAGGAAGAAAGGGCTAGGTACAGCGACTTGGCAGGACGTCAATAGCACGTCCTGGGGATCATCTTACTTCGCCGCTGTTAACAAATGCAACCTTTTCGTGGCATTGACAGCAAGGAATTTTTGTGGCGGATCCAATGATTACGCGGTTCCTCAGCAAGCAAGTAGATGGCCAACTCTCAACATCATGCGATATAGGCCGGATTGATGACTATCTACTCGCGATCGCGAATGAGGAACAAATCCAGGGCGGTGTTAAACGGAATCTATGGAATGTTGGATGGAAGCTACCTGCGCTTGCCGTTCCTGGATGCTGCTTTGGCAGCAGCTCTTTCCTGCATGGCGAGGTTTATGACTCGAAGCATTTCGTCCCAAGGCGCTGGCTTGCCCGTCCAAATCTCAAATTGACGCGCGGCTTGTTGAACGAACATTTCTACGCCGGGGATCACGGTGGCGCCGCGAGCGCGGGCCAAGGCCATGAATGGCGTCTCGGGTGGATCGTAAACCATGTCGAAGACGTAACGGGCGTTGATTTCTTTTTCCGACAGCGGCGATTCTTTCGAATTTCCCATGCCGACGGGAGTCGCATTGATGATCACGTCGAAGGAGAGCTTTTTCAGGTCGGCCCGCTTCGCGCATTTCACTCGCGCCGAACGCGCCAACTTCTGAGCGGGCGCGGCACTGCGATTCAGAATCCAAATTTCTGCGCCACGCTCTTTCAAGCCGTAAACGGCGGCACGAGCTGCGCCACCGGCGCCGAGCACGAGAATTTTCGCTCCTTGCAGAGCGATGCGTTGTTCGAGTGGACGAACGACGCCAGACGTGTCGGTGTTGAAGCCATATAACTTTCCATCCTGCGCACGCACCACCGTGTTACACGCGCCGATTTTCGTCGTGTGAGCGTCTGTGTTGTCGAGGTGCTCCAAGATGTCCTGCTTATAGGGCATGGTGATACTAAGGCCGTGGATAGGGATGTCGCGGATGCAGGTGATGAGATCGGGCAAGGCCTTCGCGTGCAAAGCAACATAGACACCATTCACGTTCTCGCGCCGTAAGGCCGCATTCATAATCGCCGGGGAAAGTGAATGTGCGACCGGGTCGCCCGCGACACCATAGACCCGGGTAGCGGCATCGACTTGATCGATACGATAGGTGCTCCGAAGTTCCTGGGCAGTAACCTGACCCGGGCCAGTTTCCTGGCCTACCGTGGCTGCGGCAAACGTGAACACGCTGCCCGCGCGGACGCTCAACACGCGGCTGATAATTCCCTGCTCTCCCATGCAGAAGCCGACAATGGAATGCTGATCCCCGTGCTTTTCGAGGAACTTCATCATCTGGACATTGTCATTGAGCGTAGTCGCGGTGGTCACCAGTTTGTAGAAGTCCGCTGGGGTCTTGGTCATCTTAGCCAGCGTTTCTTCCAGTTTCTTTGTCCCGCGAAAATCGTGATAGGAGAGGATCAACGATGCCCGGGACCGCAGCTTCTGGATATGCTCCGGCTTCGCTCGCTCCGCGGTCTGCATCTCGACATCGATCAACTGGCACCCGGCATCGGCGGCCTTGGCGAGGATCTGAAGCTGAGCGGGGACCGAACCTCGGAACTTACCCCCGCTGTTGGCTCTGCGGCAGGTGGCAATAGAAACTACATGGGGATAGAACTCAGTAAACTTCTTGATCTTCGGGAGTGCTAAAGCAGGCTTGGAAAGATAGTCTAACCTGAACTCCAGAAAGGGGTTATCCCTTACTAAACCCTCGGCCTTCTCTACCATCTCGTTGGGATCCTGGCCGATAACCGCGACGCATACCCTAGGCAGACGGAGAGGAATGCGGGTCGGCAAGACTCGCGGAATATACGTATTCGTTGCCAAGCCCATGGGAGTAGTCGGCGCGATATTACAGGCCCCTAATTACAGATGCAACAACGGATTATGCGCTCCCCCTTCGAAAACTTTTTGCCCGATTCACAATGACACCCTCGTAACCTTGACCCCCCACCCTACGCAGGGTACTTTCCGAGTGAACCCCCTTGTATCCCCGAGACTTACCGGAGAGGAGCAAGTCGAGTCGGCTACGACTCGGAGGTAACATGAAGAAAATAGGACTGATATTGGTATTGTTGGCGGCCGTGGCGGCCTTCGGGCAAAGCCAGCCAACCACCATCGCGAGCGCCGGCACACCTGAGACGAGTGCGAACTCGGCCAACACGGTGGAGACAAACCGGAACTATCCGAACGTACAGATCACGACGCCGACTTACGCCGACTTGTACTGTGCCGGGTTTGTCAGCAAGCAGCTTGTACCGAATGCGAATTTTGTCACTGGCGGCCTGCCGACTCCGAACACCACCAAGTTTGTGCGCGGGGACATGGTCTATATGGCTGGCTCCGGCTATCAACCCGGGCAGCAATATGAAATTGTCCGTGAACTGAGGGATCTGAATAAATTCGAGATGTACCCGGGCCAAGCAACCCTGGTGAAAGCAACCGGGCAGCCGTACGCAGAACTCGGACGCATCAAGATCCTGGATACGCGGCAGCACAACGCTGTGGGTATCGTGGAGTATTCCTGCGATACGATCCTGCCGGGCGATGTTGCAATTCCGTTTGCCGAGAAGCCAACTGTCAGCTTTCACGCACCAGAGAAGTTCGACCGCCTAGCACCGGCCTCCAATCGCACCAGCGGACGTATCGTGCTGGCGAAAGACTTCGACGCCATCCTGGGTACGGGAGCCAAAGTGTACATGAACGTAGGCTCCAACCAGGGCGTGAAGGTGGGCGACTACTTGCGGGCGGTTCGCTCTTACACTGCAGACGAGCACGATCCGGTGGATTCACTCTCTTTCAAGTCGAGCATTGCGGAAGATACACAGAAGAAACCACCATCCTGGGGACACCACTTGTTTGAGAAGTCGGAAGGCCCAACGATCAACATTGCCGACATGCCACGCCGCGCCGTGGGACAGGTGGTAGTGATCGGGGTTACTCCTACAACTGCGACGGGGATGGTCACCTTCGCGCTTGAAGACCTGCACATCGGCGACGGAGTCGAACTCGAAGCCGAACAACAATAAACTTCCATTCAACATCAGTCCTGATCGGGGAGAGCAATCTCCCCGATTTTTTGTTTTAGGCACTGGCGACCAGAGTCCTTCGCCTCGCTCCAAGGTGACACCACATCGCTGCGGGAAGGCCTGCTTTACCGTTAACCTGCAACTTAAGTAGGCTAGTATTGCCTCTATAAGGCTGCGGCATGCGCCTTCTCCGTAATCACGTTCCCGGTGTACGCAATCTGGTAGCGGCTGTACTGGTGGCTTTGCTGCTAACCGCGGCTCAGGCCGCTCCTCTCTCCTCCCAGGATCGCAGCAAAATATTCGAGCAGGTATGGCGGCTAATTCGGGATCGCTACTACGATCCAAATCTCCACGGACTTGACTGGAACGGCATTCACGAACGCTACCGACATCGCGTCAACAAAGTTGATACAGACGATGCCCTGTACCTCCTGATGAAACAGATGACAGGAGAACTGCGCGACGCCCACACCCGCTTTCACACGCCGAGCGAACGTCAGCGCGCCTCGCGCCGCGTGGCCACAACCACCGGCGTGCTCATTGCTAATGTCGATGGCGAA
>JBPYEW010000182.1:0-4722 GCA_051984555.1 Terriglobales bacterium
CAGAGCACACGCTGTTCACGGCAAGCACCAACACGGCCGATGCCCGGGAATAAACTCCGAATACGCGAAAGACTCCCGCGCTGACATACGGATACAGCGGCGGTTCCCATGCTGTGGGGCCGGTTGCAGGGCCAAAGGGATTACTGAAACCATGGCCAGAAGCAATCGACGCTCCGATGCGTCCCATTTCCCAACCGAAGCTGAAGTTGCTATCGATTGTCTTGAAGCGGTACGTGTGCCCGATAACAATCCACGCCACACGAATAATCAGAGCCACACCCGCAATCCACCAAGGCGAGGACAACCTTCCCAACCACGGGAAAACCTGCCGAGACGGTCCTGTTTCCCGGGCGAGACTAATCGAATCCATGTGAGTTATTTGTAACGTAATGAGTGACTTGGAGCAACATGGCTGAGACACAATCCCTTATCGACAAGCGAATCCGCTAGAATGTAGGTTTCCGCAGGAAGTTCGATTGATTTCTGATCTGATCTCGACCGCCCACATCGTCACCGCTGCCGCTCCCAAAAGCGTCGGATCGTACATCCGCCAGCACTTCCTGGACACGACTTTCCGTGGCATCTATCACGCAAACGCTTTCGACCTTGCCCTGCTCATCCCCTACTTCATCGTTTTGATCGTGCTGGCCGGCTACGGCGCGCACCGGTACATCCTGGTCTATCTCTACTACAAGCACCGCGAAAAACGTACGACCGAGCCTCCGGGTCACTTTCAAGATCTGCCGCGCATCACCGTGCAGTTGCCGATCTTCAACGAGCAATACGTTGTGGAGCGGCTGCTCGAGGCCGTATGCAAATTAAATTATCCGCGGGAGAAGCTCGATATCCAGGTTCTTGATGATTCCACCGACGAAACCACGGATGTCGCTCGCGGGCTAGTCGAGCGCTATGCTGCTTTGGACAATCCCATCACGTACCACCATCGCACGAATCGCCACGGCTTTAAGGCGGGCGCGCTCGCCGAAGGTATGCTGTCGGCGAAAGGCGATTTCATCGCGATCTTCGATGCCGACTTTACCCCGCCGGAAGATTTCCTCCTGCGCATCATTCACCACTTCACCGATCCCAAGATCGGCATGGTGCAGACGCGCTGGACCCACCTCAACCGTCATTATTCTTTCCTGACCGAGGTCGAGGCTATCCTGCTCGACGGCCACTTCGTGCTCGAACACTCGGGCAGAGCACGTACTGGACTCTTCTTCAACTTCAACGGCACTGCGGGAATGTGGCGTCGGCAGGCCATCGAAGAAGCGGGCGGTTGGCAGCACGACACGCTGACCGAAGATACGGATCTTTCTTATCGCGCCCAACTCAAAGGATGGAAGTTCATTTACCTGCAGGATGTCGAGTGCCCGGCCGAACTCCCCGTCGAAATGACCGCGTTCAAGACGCAGCAGGCGCGCTGGGCCAAGGGCCTCATTCAGACGGGCAAAAAGATTTTGCCCCGTGTCTTAGCCAGCGACGCGCCGCTGCACAACAAGATTGAGTCCTGGTATCACCTGACGGCGAACATCAGCTACCCGCTCATGATCATGCTCTCCGTGCTGCTGCTACCGGCCATGATCATCCGTTTTTATCAGGGATGGTTCCAGATGCTTTATATCGACCTGCCCCTGTTCGTGGCGTCGACGTTCTCGATTTCCAGCTTCTATCTGGTCTCGCAACGCGAACTGTTCCCGCGCCGATGGTATCGCGCGCTCGTTTACCTTCCATTTCTCATGGCGCTTGGGATCGGTCTCACGATCACGAATACTAAAGCCGTGATCGAAGCGCTCATCGGAAAGCAAAGCGCCTTCGCCCGCACCCCGAAGTACAGCGTGGTCTCGAAGCAGGACAAAGTTGGCGCAACCAAATACCGCAAGCGCCTTGGCTGGGTGCCCTGGGTCGAATTGCTGATTGGCGCCTACTTTGCCCTGACCGTCTATTACGCCGTCGAAAATGAGAATTACATTACCGTGCCGTTTCTTCTGCTCTTCGTGGTGGGCTATTGGTACACCGGCCTAATGTCGTTGCTGCAAGGACGCTTCGGCCGCACAGCTCTCGCCACAAGCCGTCACACCAAGCCATTCCCAGTAGGTGTTTGAAGTTTCTGCGGTTGCCTGAAGTCTGAGGTCTGAGGGCTGACGCCTAGCGCCGATTCTAGCCTTCCCTTGACCACTCATTTACAATCCACTGCTGAAAATTCTCCCGCCCGGCGCGCACCCTAATCCGTGCTGAGAGTTTTCGAGGGGGGATACAATGCTTGGTTTGCATAGAATTCTCCGCGCTCTCGCCGTCCCAGCCGTTACTTTGATTCTCCTGAGTTGCGCGAACACGCACGAATCGGACGAGTACTACGTATTCGTATCCGCAAATCTGCAGGTGCCGTATTGGAAGACAGCCGGGGCTGGCTTCTCTCATGCCGCCGGAGACTTCAAGGTGCGTTACGATTACGCAGGCCCGCAGACCTACGACCCGAAAGCGGAGCGCGACGCTCTCGACCAGGCCGTGCAAAAGAAAGCCACGGGTATCCTGCTGCACGTAAGCGATCCTTCCTTGCTCAAGGACAGCATCGATAAAGCAGTGGCGGCGGGAATTCCGGTAATCACCGTCGATTCCGACGCGCCTTCGAGCAGGCGCCTTTTTTTCATTGGTACCAACAACTACCAGGCCGGATTCACCGGCGGCCAGCGTCTGGCGCAGGCGCTCAAGGGAAAAGGCAACGTGGTGGTCTTCACCATGCCGGACCAACCAAACTTGCAAGACCGTCTCCGTGGATACAAAGATGCCCTGGCGAAAACACCCGACATCAAAATCACGCGCGTAGTCGACATTCAGGGTGATCCTCGCATCGCGTTCGATACTACGACTCAGATTATTGGCAAAGAGCGCGACAAGGTGCAGGCCTTCGTGTGTCTCGAAGCCCTCTCTGGCAAAGAGGTCGCCGGAGTTCTCGACAGCTATCATGTGAGCGACAAGACCGTCATGGCCATGGACACCGATCAGGAGACCCTCGACGGGATTAAGAAAGGTCTCATCGCGGCTACCATCGCGCAAAAGCCGTATACGATGGCGTTTGTCGGTATGCAGATGCTCGATAACCTGTACCATCACAAACCGGCTTCTTTAGAGACAGATTGGTCAAAGGACGCTTATTCCCCAGTTCCCAGCTTTGTTGACACTGGCTCCGATTTGATCGACAAGAGCAACGTGCAGTCCTTCATCGATGCCGGGAAGAACCTTGCCGCACCGCCCAAGTAGCCCCGAACGATTTCGACAATTGATAGATGGAGTACTCATGCGAAAGCTGCTCGTTTGTGTCTTTGCATTGTGGCTTAGCGTCCTGTCGGTTCACCCCCTCGAGCGTCAACCCAATGCCGATTACCGGGCCCGGCGCGAATCCCTAGCCAATAAAGCGGGTGGCATCGTTCTCCTCTTCGCTCCACTGGAACCGACAGAATCGCTCTACACCTTTCGTCAGGACGACAACTTCTACTACCTCTCGGGCGCGACCGAGCCGGGAGAAGCCTTGCTGATCGCTCCCGCCGTCGAGGCAAAAGAGAATTCCCCCGCTCGTGCTTATACCGAGATCCTTTTCCTGCCGCCGCGCAATCTGCGCATGGAGCGATATACCGGTCCCAAGCTTGGTGCTGATGATCCCAATGCGCCCAAAATCACCGGTGTTGATCGCGTTGAAGACATGAGCAAACTCTCTGACGAGCTTGCCAAAGTAATCGGTAGCGGACGTCCCGTCGTTTACACCGATCTCCCGGCGCAGGGAGAGACGGCATCGACAGCAGACCCGCTCGCGTTCCTGAAGAGAACCAACGCGCTCATTTTCTTTCAGGACGTGAAGCCCACGATTTCTTCTCTACGAACCGTGAAAGATGCAGACGAGATCGCACTGCTGCGCAAGGCAGTGGATCATTCGGTAGCCGCACACGCGGCGGCGATGAGGGCAGTTAGGCCAAATGTCACCGAATACGAAGTCGCCGCTCTCCTGCAGTTCGAGTGGGGCCGGCGCGGCTGCGAACGCGCGTCCTATCCCCCGATCGTGGGCTCCGGACACAACTCGACGGTTCTGCACTATTCCGATAATACGGCCACGATGAAAGCGGGCGACGTCGTGGTGATCGATGCCGCCGCCGAGTGCTCCATGTATGCCGCCGACATCACACGCACGCTTCCCATCAGCGGACACTTCACCGCGCGGCAAAAGGAGATCTACGAACTCGTCTTGGCAGCTCAGGAAGCTGCCATCGCGGCATTTCAATCCGGCAAGTCAGTCTTGTTCGGCGACACGGAGAATTCGCTCACCAGAGTCGCGAAGGACTACTTCAAATCGCATGGCAAGGATCTCCACGGCCAGCCTCTCGACCAATATTTCACGCACGGCATCGGACACTACATCGGCCTGGATGTCCACGACGCGGGAGACTACAAAGTTCCGCTCGGCCCCGGAATGACCTTCACACTCGAGCCGGGGCTTTATATTCCCGAAGAGAATATCGGAGTCCGCATCGAGGACGATTTTCTGGTCGGCCCTGACGGGAAGCTGATCAAACTGAGCGCCGCGCCTCCGTCGAAAGCGGATGAGGTGGAGAAAGTCATGGCAGGGAAGTGAGCGACTCCAAGGCGGGAGAGATGCGATTTCCCTCGGAGGCCAGGTCTTTCCCGCGTTTCTTGAGCGATTATTCGTACCTCAGCGCGACCATCGGATCG
>JBPYEW010000183.1:0-4627 GCA_051984555.1 Terriglobales bacterium
CAAGCTTTAGCCCGTCAAAGCCCCAATCCACCAGAATCTTCTTCACCAGCGCCTTGTGATACTCCACAACGCCTTTGTCTGCGGGGCACAAATAAAATGAGTTCCACCAGGAGATCTTTCTCTTCGAACCATCTTTGTTCAGCAGGACGTAGTCGGGATGCTCGTGCAGCAGTTCTGAGTCAGTCACCGTGCTGAGGGGCGACCACCATAGTTGCGCGCGAAAACCCTCCTGGTGAATGCGATCGACAATCGCCCGCATGTCAGCATCACCATTGGGGAACTTCTTAGGATCGAGCGCCCAATCGCCAACATTGTTCTGCCAGCCATCATCGAGCGTGACCCATGTGAATCCCAACTTCTTCACCGTCGGCAGAGTCTCATAGACCTGCTTTGGCTGGACCGTGCGGCCGTATCCCCACGCGCACCAGATCGCACCATCACCGTCTTTTGGCGGCTGTGCGGGGCGAAGCCCCTGGGCCACCATGAAACGCCGGTACTCGGTCAAAGTAAGGAAATAGTCGCGTTGATGCACAGCAACGAATGTGCGTAGCGTGTGAAAACTTTCCCCGGGCCTTAACTCCTGCTTCTGCTCGGACGCCACGGCGACCTTGGCGTGCGTAGCATCCGGCATCGACACCGGCAAAGAAACCAGCTTTGGGCGTAATTCCACATGTCCGACGGCTACTCCTACATCGCGCCGCCAGACGTCGATGACGGGTGTACCTCCGCCGTAATCGCTCGCGTTCATTCCCAGGTAATTCTTTTGTGAGAACTTGACCTTCAGCGGCACAACCCAGTTTGGCCTTTTCTCATACGAACCGCTCTGATACGACCAAAACGCCGGCCCTTCGACTTTCGGCTGGGAGTTGATCGTGTAAGCGTTATTAACCCACTTCGTAATCGCCAGGCTCGTGTGCCCGCCATTGGTGTACTGGACATCGAAGACCGCCATGCCTGGGAAATCGTCATAAGCGGTGACTACCACCGTTTTGGTCAAGTCCCCCGCTTTTCCAACAACGGTCAAACGCTGCCCGGCTCCGATCCTGTCGCCAATGCGTTCGCTCTTCTCGGAAATCAAGGGGAACCGCGTCCAGTTTCTTTCGTCCGCTTGCAGGCTTTCGCTGACACCGAATGGTCCGAGAGGCGTTTCGTTGTTTTCGAATCGGGCAATCACGCGGCTGCGGAGATCGTGATCGAATTCGACGACCAGGTTCTTGCCTGTCAACTCAACTTTCGAGAGGACCCGGGCGCGTGCCTGGCCGTTCGCCGCCGGTGCATATATAAGGAGGGCTGCCACTAGACAAAGCAGTGACCCCGCCCTGCTGCCAGTAGCGCGGTAACATGAATAATTTCGTTGCTTTGCGATTTTGCTCATCTGATGCACCACAATCCCGCGCGCCGTTCATGTTCAGGAGAAGCGCCCGCTCCCTATATCCCCTTTGCCCAGTTAGAATCACTGCCCTTCTTCAACCGAATGGTCAATGAGCCGTCCGGGTTAGTCTTCTCATGGCAAGCCCAGCGGACCGGCCGCCGTACACCTTTGACCTCCAGTTCAGCCCGCAGGTTGATATGTTGCCCGTCGAGTCCCTTGGGGAGAACCAGAGATGCCTGGCGAAGTTTGCCCGCGTACGGCAGCCCGGCATCGAGATTTCCGCCGACCTTCACCTTGCCGTCCGGGGTTTCCGCGTAAACGCCAAGTATTCCCGGCACTCCCGCAACACCGTCGTTGACAATGCCGACGATCAACTCCATGGTGTCGTAACGCTTTCTCTGCCAGACCAGCGATGGCCGCACCCGGTACCCAAGCCTCTGTTTCATCGCATGCAGGGAGTCGGGATACTTTTCGTAATAGCGCCGGATATTGTCTGCCTCGGTCCATAGACCAAAGTAGTTGGTACCGATGTCGAGTGCATGATACCCAGCGCTCTCGCGATACGGAACATCCATTGCTCCGCCAGGCTTGTTCGGATAATCGTCGCTCGACTCCTTCTCGTCGTCTCGCCCCACAAACCGCAACATGTTTGGCGAAAGCTTGCTCAGACAGGCTTTCTCCTCTTCTGCAAATTCTGGAAGCACATAATGACGGTTGCCGCCATCTTCCAGGATCGTAGCTATCCACGGCGGCCGATTCCCCAGTTCCTCGATCTGGATCGGCTCGTCCATGATCAGGCTATCCGAGCGCAGCCAACCTCCCGCACGCACCACCATGTCCTGCACCTGGCGATTGCCCACATTACTGATGTCCGGTTCCGTGTTCACCACCAGCGGTGTTCTCTTCCATGTATCCATCTGCAACTGCGTCATCTGAACGAACGTTCTTTCCGCCGTCAGGTAATCGGGGAATGGACTTGGTATGTCATTCGTGTGACCCTCTCCCCAGAATCCGTACATCATCAAATCCATGAATTCCAGTTGCGGATTATCGCCAAACCGCGCCGCCAGTAAGTCATTGAGCTCTGCGAAGGCTTTCTGAAACTCGGGCGAGTCGTAGCGCGGTTCATAGAAGTCGAAATCAACATTGTGGGCTGTCGATTTGTGCCCGATGTTAATGATGGGAACTTTACCTTTCAGGAAGTCCGGCAGAGACAGCTTTTGCGGCTGAATATTCGGACTGGAAAGTTGAATCCGAAACCCGACCCCAAGGTTGTGTCGCTTCGCCGAATCGAACGTGGCCTCCCACACCGGGGACAGATCCAGCTTGCCGGGACTAGTCTGCACGTCGCGCCAGTCGCAACGGATATATAAGACGTCGGTGAATGGCAGCGACGCCATCTTCTCGACCGCCTCTTCCAGCTTTTGTTTTCCGCACTGGACCGGCAATGCCGGGCCATTCTCTTCCCACGTGTACCCCACGAATCCAGTGCCGAAGTTGCGAATGTGATCGCGCGAGGGCTGGGTGGCGTAGATCGTGAACCAGCCTTGATCCTGGGTGACTCCGAATGGACCTTGATCGAGGCGGTTCGTCACTTGTGGGCGACCGAAGTCATAGCCCTCCCAGTTATGATCTTGCACGTCGGCCCACAGTGGCCGGGCCATGAGACCGCTGGTCCCGGCGACAAGTGCTCCGGCCTTCAAGAAATCTCGCCTACGCATGGGTAACCCTCCTCGCAACCTGCTAGTCGAAAGCTGAACGACGCGCTTGCAAATGCGTGGGCTGCCTCATACCCTCTGCCGCAGATTGGGGCGAAGCGTGAGCGAGCCATCGTCGTTCAGTTTCTGGTGACACGCCCAGCGCACTGGATACCGCATTGCCTTCACTTCCAATTCCGCCCGCAGCTTCAACCCCTTCCAATTCGTTCCTTTCGGCAATACGAATTGTGCCTGCCGGATTTTTCCCGGCAGTGGATATCCGGCATCGAGGCAGCCGGATTGCAACGCCTTGCCGTCTTCGCTCTCTACCGTGACTCGTAGCACTCCGGGAACACCCGCGATACCGTCGTTTGCGAAACCAACAATCAATCCCCTATAGCCCGCGTCTTCGTAGGTCCAGATCATGGTTGGCCTGACGCGATACCCGATCCGGCGGTTGATCTGGTCAAACCATTTTGGAGACGCCTGGTAATACGCTTCCAGGGTCTTGGCATTGATCTGGTGAAAATTCCATAGGCACCAGTAGTTCGGGCCGACATCGATCACGTGAGAAATCATATTGTCGGCCGGAGATATGCCTTCAAACCCCGCTTGCGGATCAGGAGGTTTACCTGGCAACGGTTGCTCCAGCACCGCTCCTACCCAGGGCGGACGATTACTCAATGATTCGATCTGCTCGTTCTCGATAAAGATGGTGTCGCTGCGAATCCAGTTATGGCTGCGGATGGTGCGGTCCACCAGTTCCGAGTTTCCCACCCGGCTATAGTCAGGTTGGGTATTCGTCAAAAGCGGTGTCTTCGTGAAGTGCTCGAGTTGAACTTCGAGCATGTTTATCCAGGTCCGCTCGGCGGTCTGGTAATCGCTAAAAGGATTGTTGGCAAATGGCCACGTGTGCCCCTCGCCCCAGAATCCATACATGAACGTATCGATGAACTCGATTTGCGGGCTTCCGTTAAACTCGGCGGCCATTGCGACGACAAGGTCACGAAATGCCTGCTGAAAGAACGGATCATCGAAGCGAGGCTGATACTTCCCATGCGGGTTCTTTAGATATCTTTGCGCCGCCGCACTGTTCTCGTTTGGACTGAGCACGAGGTCGACTTTCGGTACTTTGTCGAGGACGAAATCCGGCAGTGCCGCCGAATGCGTGTAGTCGGGAGCGCTCATCTGAACGCGCAGCCCAATACGCTTGTTGTTCTTCTTCGCCAGATCAAATACCAGTTTCAAGTAATCGGGAAGCTCCAACCGTCCCGGCTTCGGTTGGACCTCGCGCCACGTAGGCCGAATATAGAGCAACTGCCCCAGGGGGAACCGAACTAGATCTTCAATCGCCTGGGAGATATTGTCGGACTTAATTTCATCCGTTCCCATATCGGCAGTGATGTAGGTGATCAGGCCTTTGCCGTAGTTGGGCACTACATCTTCCGAGGGTGTGGTTGTCATCACCACTTCATCGGTAGGAATGACGGCGTCGGGCGGGTACTGCGGGAACGGTCCCTGGTTCAGCCGGTCGGTTACAGGCGGGCCAGAGCCGAAA
>JBPYEW010000184.1:0-7798 GCA_051984555.1 Terriglobales bacterium
GCCATGTATTCACGCGAACTACTCGATTACTTCCAGAATCCGCGTAATCCAGGCGACGTTCCGAGTGCCGATGCTTCGGCACAACTCGAAAATCCTGCCTGCGGGGATGTGTTAAGGCTTACGCTCAAAGTCACCGAGGGAAGAATCTCGGAAATCAGGTTTAAAGCACGAGGCTGCGTCCCAGCCATGGCGTGCGGTTCGGCGATAACAGTTCTGGCACAGGGGAAGACGGTTTCCGAAGCCCGCGCTATCGATCTCGCAAGGTTAGTGGATTTGCTCGGCAAACTCCCGGAAGCTTCGGCTCATGCGAGTAACTTGGCACTAGAAACATTGTCGGCTGCGTTAGATCAGATATAAACGACTGGAATTACACAACGCCGATTAATGTACTTCGGACGACTCAGTTCAGTGAGCCGTAAGAGTGAAGACGCGAATACAGTAACGACGGTATGGCGCTTAGATGGGAGCCGAGTTACTGTACCAGTTACCAAATATCCGCGGAAGCAAGACAAGATTAAGCGCCCTTCTCTCCAGCGGGGCGCTTTCCTTTTGGGCTTAAAACTTAGGGCTTATCGGGAACCTGGGGGAAGTAGATCCGCCAAGCGCGGTTGCGCGCCACCGCCTCCAAGTCAGGATTGGGATTGATCGCGTAGGCTCGCCCGGCCATCTCCAGCATGGAAACATCCCATTTTGAGTTGCCAAACGCCGCATCCACCGGACCGTTTAGCACCTTCCGCAACGCATCTGGCTTACCCGGACCGGAAGGCACGCGGATGATCTCATCGGTAATAACACCATCCCGCACCACCACCGAGGTAGCCAATATACGATCCTGCGGTATGCCGAAATGCTTCATGCCGGCGCGGATCATCCACTCATTAGTCGAAGATACGGCCCACACCTGGCAGCCCCGACTGTGTAGTTTGTCGATGAGCCTTTGCATTTCCGGGAAGATCTGCTGAACAAGGAACTCTCCGAAATATTGATTGGCGGCAGCCTGGACCAGCGTCTCACTAAGTCCATAGTGCATGTAAGCCAGTTCGGCACACATGTCGTCCTCACTGACATTTCCGGCACGATAAGCCGAATAGCGATCGCGGGCCCAGCGAGCAATCTCATCGGACACCACCCGCTGATCGAGCTCCCAGCCGAAAAAGCCTTCGCCCGCATCACCTGCCCATAGAGTTCCATCGCAGTCAAAGGCCGCAATGCGTGGCTTGGCATCGAGCACTGAATCGACAAAATTGGACGAATGTCTCTTCACAGAGCGCGCACGTACAGGTTTCACGACCGGATCCGTTCTTTGGCGGTTACCCAGCGGGGAGCAATAGGACCGAGCATGCCAGATCGAGGTTGATGAAATATTAACCGATCCAGCTGGAATCCGGACATCGTTACTCGATGTGATTTTGCAGGGCGGCGTAATCTTCGGGGGTATCCACGTTCGCTGTCACCCCCGGATCATCGACGGCAACATATTGAATGTGCCGCTGTTGGCGGTGTTCGATGTCCCTTGCGATGGCTGACGGAGGGGCCTCCAGAAAACGATGGATCATTTCGCGGGCAAAAAGCACCGGATGGCCGTGCTTGCCGCTGAACTCCGGAATGACGGCCCAAACGTCGGTAGCCGAAGCCGCGAATACATTCCGCAGCGTTTCAATCGTGGCCGATCGCGCCGGCGGGCGGTCCACAAGCGTGACAAATGCGGCATCCCGGCCGCGATTCAGGACTTCCTGTAGGCCAACCTGCAGGGAGCTGAATTGCCCTCTCTCCGGCTGGACGTTCCGTACGGCAAATGCCGCATTGGCGTAAACGACGGGCAAGAGGTTGGGTTCGTTCGCTCCGGCAACCACAATGACCATGTCTGTGAAAGGAGCGAGGGACTGGATCGCCGCCGACAGAAACGTTCGGGTAGGCGTTAATTTGTGATCGCCCTGAGGAGGCCAGGAGAGCAGAGCTTTATCACGTCCCATCCGGGTAGAGGCACCCGCAGCCAAGATCACAGCGCAGATGCTTTCGGCCCGTGCCATGAGAGAAGGTTAGCAGGAAAGTGGAACATTCCCGACAGCAAAGGGATGTGTTCCGCTATTCGTGTTCTTCAACGGGATTGGCTTCCTTTTCGAGTTGGCGGCCTTTAAACCAACTCATATGCGGCAACTCTCGCTCGGCATGGCGGCGGATCGCAATGAGTTCTGCGGTGATGGAAACTGCGATCTCCTCCGGCGTCACCGCGCCTATGTCGAGACCGACCGGAGCGTGCACTCGTTCGAACAGCGTAGGAGACAAGCCTTCCTTCTGCAACTGCTGGAAGATCGCGATGGTCTTGCGCTTCGAGCCGATCATCCCGATGTAGCGAGCATTGGTCTGTACCGCCCAACGCAGCACGCGCATGTCGTCCCGGTGACCGCGTGTGACGATCACAATGTAAGCAGACTCGCTTGGCGTCAGCTGAGAAGTAACCACATCGAAGTCACGAGCTATGACTTCTCGCGCATCAGGAAAACGCTCACGATTGGCGTAGGATTCGCGATCGTCAATCACTGTCACATCGAATCCGGCGTTGTGCGCGACTTTGTAGAGATTTACAGCTACGTGGCCTGCACCAAAGACGTAGAGCAGAGCCGCTGGCAACACTGGTTCCACAAAGATGTCCAGGGTCCCGCCACAGACGAGTCCGGTATCGTACTTAGGATCCTGGTTGAGGTTGAAAGTAAGGGTGCGGGGTTTTTCTGATTCCATCACCTCGCGGGCGGCCTGCCAGACGTCCGCCTCCACGCAACCCCCGCCGATCGTCCCGTAGATCGAGCCGTCATCCCGGACCAGCATCTTGGCCGTCTTGAACGAGGGGATCGATCCGCGAACATTCACGATGGTGGCGACTGCTCCACGGCGTCCCTGCTGACGCAACTTGACAATTTCTTCGTAAATATCCATCCCACGCTTGATTATTGGGGTTTAAGGTCGAGCCGTCAATTCGTATTTTGTTCGCTCGAGGAGAGTTGCGGGACGGGGACCGGTTTCCCGGATACGGAAGTGCGTGTTGAAATTCGGCAGCAAGCACATTCGTTCAGCCCGGAACAGCGGGTACCATGGGAATGATGTTTTTGCAGGCGCGTAAGCTCACGTTGCTCGCCCCGTTTCTCCTGGCCCCGCTAGTTCTTGCGAGCGAGTGCGTGCCGATGACGGAGGCGCAGAATCATGTCGGTAAAGTCGCCTGTGTTACAGGCAAGGTGGTCAAAGTAACGCAGCTGGATTCAGGTGTTCACTTCCTGAATTTCTGTGAAGACTATCGAACCTGCCCGTTTCAGGTCATCATTTTTCGCGGCGACCTGAAGCATGTTGGCGACGTTCGACAATTACAGGGACGGATCATCGAAGTTCACGGCGAAGTGAAAACGTACGATGGGCGTCCGGAAATAGTCCTTAAAGAGGCCAGACAACTCAGGGGCGAGGCAGCGCACGTTCCTCCACTGCCCAAGGATTATGACGTAGCGAAAAAAGGAAGATTCAGTGCGGGCAAATTCAGCCGCCCGCAATCGCAACGCCATCCGGCGAAGCGACCGCAAGGCAAGCCAGTTCAGATGGAAGACGAAGAAACGGTGAGTGAGTAATGGCGATCTGCTGCACCGATTTCAAACCATGCCACGCCGCAGCTCTTCGAGATCGTATTTGGTGCCGCGCCACACGACTCCCTTTTGAGCGAGGGTAAGGTACATCGACCGGAATACCGTATAGACGAAAAGCACACTGCTGACCGGGTGCAGCAGGAAGTAGTACGGTGCGATCGGCGACTTCCCTGACATCCCCAGGTAGATCAGGAACATGGAGCCCAATGCCACAGCATAGGGCAACCGTGCCCAGCCATGGGCCATGAAGATGCCGAAGAAAGGTGCGAGGTTGAGAAAGGCTAAACCGATGCAGGATGCGACTGCACGTGGCCATTGAAATGAGAGCACGGCAAAGAAGTTCTTTGTAAGATTCTGCACGGCCCCGAACGTTCCGTGTACCCAGCGCAGCGAGATCAAGTCTTCGCCGAAAACATTCCTCTGTCGATATCCAGACTTCTTCACCACCTTGCCGAGCTTCATGTCATCGAGCACTTCCATTCGCAGCCGCTGGTAGGTTCCGACAGCTTCGTACACGCTACGGCGGATCATGTTGAAGGCTCCCACTCCCATGTGATCATCCGTGCTTGGGTCGGCAACCTTCCATGGCCGGTGTCCGAAGACAAAGAGTGTCTGAAAGAAGGCAATCATCATGCGCTCCCCCACAGTTTTCATGATCATGCGGGGGAACATGACAAGGTGATCGGCTTGCACAGCTTCGGCGTAGACGAGAGCGCGTCGAACGGAATCAGGTTTAAAAAGGACATCGGCGTCGGTGAAGAGCAGCCAGTCTCCAGTCGCCTGTTTACCGGCTGCCCACATAGCATGCGCTTTGCCCAGCCACCCGGAAGGGAGATCGCGCACGTGGATGACGTTCAAACGCTCACGTGCTTCCGGTCGCGCAGCGACCTGATCCATCACCGCGCCCGTGCGATCTGTGGAGCGGTCGTTGACGGCGATAATCTCGTAATTGGAATAGTCCAGGCGGAGCAACTGCGCGAGCGTCTGCTCGATATCGGCCTCTTCGTTGCGGGCGGGAACAATTACGGTGACACGGCTGAGATTCTGGGGCAGCCGGTCCCACTCTGGCTTGGCAATGTCGGCAAGCTTCGGCATCCCGATGGCTGCGTCAACGATGCGCGAAAACCATGCGAGACCGAGTATCGAACCGGCGATCCAGTGGAGTGTGTTCCAGCTCATTCGAGGGTGTCGTTCTTCCCTTTCGCGCTTGCTTCAGTGCGTAGCCATTTGCGCCTTAGTGCTGGAGGCAGGTGCAAAGCGCATTCCGTAGAACAGTATCGCAGACGAGAGAGCAGTCGCGATGACTGTGCTAATGAATCCGGACTGGAGCGAGGAACGATCGGAAACTTTGCCGATTATCCACGGCGAAAGAGCGTCGCCGAGAAAATGGATCACGAACAAGTTGAGTGCAATAGCAGTGGCGCGAATGTGTGCGCCCACGGAATTCAGGATGGCCGTGTTAAGCGGGGCGGTATTCAGGAGTAGCAGAAAAGCTCCAACCGCTATGCCTGGCACCATGGCGGGACCGCGATCGAAGAGCGCAATGGCCATCACCGGAATGCCGAGCCCCATGCTCGCGGCCGAGACAAGGTAGTATGCGCCCTTGGTGCGCGGTAACAAGCGGTCTCCCAGCCAGCCTCCAGCCAGCGACGCAATTGTCCCGTCAATGGCGATAATGATTCCGAACAGATAATTCGCCTGTAGCAACGAATATCCGCGCATGCGGGACAGGAACGTTGGCATCCACACCAACAGTCCACCTTGAGCAAAGGTCATCATGGCCATACCCAGCGTCGCCGTGAGAAACGCCGGATTACGCGCGATGCCCTCGACGGAGCGGATCCAAGACTTGAGGCTGGAGAACGCTTCTGGTTTCTCTTTCAAGCTGTCGAATTGACCGCGCTCCGGTTCCGGCAGAAACAGCACCAGGGCGGCGAGCACGAACCCGGGAAATCCGGCAAGAAGGAACGGCATGCGCCAGCCATAGTGGGTTCCGAAGTAGCCCCCGATGGGATAGCCGAGGGCGAAGCCTACCGGAATAGCCAGATAAAAGAACCCGAGCACGCGTCCCCGCATGGACTCCGGGAAGAGGTCCGCGACAAACGTAGGTGAAATGGTTACAAAACTCGCTTCACCCACTCCCACCAGCGTGTGGCGTATCAATAACGCGTCATAGGTATGAACGAAGGCGGTCAGCAATGTGACACCGCTCCAGGCGAATGCACCGATGGCGATGATGAGGCGGCGTGAATGCCGGTCTGCAAGCGGTCCCATGACGGGGGCAGCGAGCGTGTAAAAGATCAGGAACACGGTGGTAAGGCGACCGATCTGTGCGTCAGAGACGTGGAATTCGGCTTGAATGAGAGGTTGAACCGCGTTCAGAATCGAACGGTCCACATAGTTAATGAGATTCAGCGCGGTGAGAAGAACCAAAGCGGTCCGTGGATATAGCCTTCCGGGCACGTCGGCAATATACAGTACGGAACCCTACACAGAAGCTCGGAGAACTTAGGTTGTCAATGGAGAAGGTTGGCGACGGCAATAGTTGAGTTATTTCTCCGGCCTTGGCCAACGGGCGACCACGACGGTGGAGATCCCACCGCGCGGCCGGAAATCGCCTTTCACTTCTGCCCAAACGGGCTGCGCACAGCGCACGACATCCTCCAACACTCGATTGACAATGTTTTCCTGGAAGATTCCGAGGTTGCGATAGAACTGCAGATACTCCTTGAGCGACTTCAGTTCGAGGCAGTTTTTGTCCGGCATGTAGCGGATCGTGATGGTACCGAAATCAGGTAATCCGGTCTTCGGGCAGACAGAGGTGAACTCTGGGTCGTCAACAACGATCTCGTACCCGGGAAACTGATTCGGCCAAGTCTCGATGTCGGGGAACGCGGCGTCCAAGCCGGCCTCAGCGTGCTCGGGTGTATAGCGGGGAGTCTGCATTTACGTATTGTAATCGTGAAGCAGTCATGCAATGCACCGGTCTCGAAGCGCGGGCACACAGCGGCACGTGGGCGCTTCGCCAACGTCGCCCGCACAACACATTTCGATGGCAGGTTCCTACAATTAATTTACTGAGCGATCCACAGAAAATTGGGGTATATATGGCGATCAAGACGTCAAGGCAGTAAGTCGCCGCGTTGTCTGCTGTTCTGCTCGGCGCCGGTTAATGCTTGGGCCTACATTCAAGCTCTCCGACGAGGCAGGCCTGAAAGGCCGCCCCTGAAGGGACCGAAAGCTGATCCCACACCGAACAGGCCGCGTAATCGGACCTGTCCTCCCCTAATCCGTCGCTGCTCCAGGAGTCCCATGAAGTTCGCCACTTACTTTCTGTTCGCGGCTACCTGTGTGTCCGTCGCACTGGGTCAGACTTCCATCCCTAATTGCTCGTTCGAGCCGTGGCCCAGCACTGGCGGCTTGGCTACCTTAACAATTTGCTCGAACACAACCATGTGTTCGTCCGGCAATATCACGACGGCATCTGCCGCCGGACGGGTATCGCTGGTTGGATTCAATGTTCCTTACACGTGCAACACCAGCCAAGTTGAGTACCTGGTGAAAACCGCCGATGTTTCGACCACCGTGGTACATCACTACGCTCTAGGGCTGGTATGCCAATCCGGCGCGTGCACCCCGGGTGCCTTGTACGTTCAGACAGGATCGATAGTCAATGGACCTGCTAAGACCTCATTCACTCCGTCAGGCGTAAATGCGGTCACCCGGCCCTGGTTGCCGGCGACAGGTTGTACGGCTCTGCCCTGCACTCTAACGCCAGGGGTCTACGCATTAGCCATCGGAAGTGACTGCACCAGCAGTTGCGCCGTGCTTTTTGGCGATGCTGACATGGGCTCGATATACGCGTTCAATACCCCCAATATGAGCCTGGATAATCCGTGGGCGTTTGATCCTGTCAACGGCCTGCCGCAGAATTTCTCGAACATGCCAGCGGTTCAGCCGACGACCCTGTCCACTTCTACCGGTCTGGTGCGTCCGCCGACCGTATTGATCTACTAGGAGGGCGAAGATGAAGTTCAAAGTCGTTATCTTTGTATTCGCTCTCGCTCTGGCTTCTACGTGCGAAGGACAGCAATGTTTCATCACCACCGGCTGGAACACGGGATCCAGCTCCTACGTTGGGAATGCCACAACTCACTCCGAGAAAAATGGTA
>JBPYEW010000185.1:0-5447 GCA_051984555.1 Terriglobales bacterium
GCGAGGACGGGGCGAACCTGGTGCCCTCGGTGGTGGCTCTCGATGAACATGATCGCGTGATCGTCGGCAATGCCGCCCGCAAATACCTGATCGAAACCCCGGAACGCGCGGTGTACTCAATCAAGCGTTTGATGGGCCGCGGGGTCGAAGATATCCAGGACGAGCTGAAGTTGTTCCCGTTCCGGATGGCCGAAGACATTCATCAAGGTGAAGTCATTCGCATCCGGCTCGGCGGCAAAGTTTTCACGCCTCCAGAAATCTCGGCGATGATTCTGCGCCAGTTGAAGCGCAATGCCGAGCGCTTTTTCGCCGCGCCGGTTACGAAAGCTGTGATCACGGTTCCGGCTTATTTCAACGATGCTCAGCGGCAGGCTACGAAGGACGCTGGCCGGATCGCAGGTCTGGAAGTTCTGCGGCTGGTGAATGAGCCGACTGCCGCTTCGCTGGCTTACGGTCTGGACCAGAAGCAGAATGGAACGGTAGCCGTCTACGACCTTGGCGGCGGCACTTTCGACATCTCCATTCTGAAGCTGCACGACGGCATCTTCGAAGTGATTGCGACCAACGGCGACACGCACCTCGGCGGCGATGACATCGACAACCTCCTGATCACGACTGCTCTTGACGATATCCAGGGGGATATGAAGCTTGATCTCCGCCGCAGCGGAGAAGCCGTGCAGGCGATCCGTAAAGCCGTGATCGATGCGAAAATCCGCCTATCTTCCGACTCAAAAGCCGCCATTGACGTCGAGTTGCCAGGCGGACACCGTTATCAGCGCGAACTTACGCGAGAGTTGTTCGAACAGTTAGCCCAGTCGATCATCGATCGCACGGTGGGCCCCTGCAAGCAGGCGATGAAAGACGCGGGACTGAAGCCCGAGCAGATTGATGAAGTGGTGCTGGTTGGCGGTTCGACGCGTATTCCGAAGGTACGAGCCCTGGTGCAGGAGCTTTTCGGACGCGTTCCGCACACCGACTTGAATCCTGACGAGGTTGTTGCGCTCGGAGCCGCCGTCCAGGCGAACATTCTTGCAGGCGGTTCACAGGCGACCGAGAACATGTTGCTGCTGGATGTTACGCCGCTGTCGCTTGGCATCGAGGTCGCCGGTGGAGTGACGGACAAGATCATCCTGCGCAACTCGACGATCCCGGCCTCGGCGACGCAGCATTACACGACCCAGGTGGACGGGCAGGCGAATGTCGCGATCCACGTCCTTCAGGGCGAACGCGAACTGGCGAAAGACTGCCGATCCTTGGCGCGCTTCGATCTGAAAGGAGTGCCGCCCATGCCGGCGGGGCTGCCCCGCATCGAAGTTCGGTTCTTGATCGATGCGAACGGCATTCTCCACGTGACCGCGCGTGAGCAGCGCAGCGGCAAGGAAGCCGAAATCTCTGTCCAGCCAAGCTACGGTCTGACTGACGAGCAGGTCGAGGGAATGATTCTGGATTCGTTCGACTACGCCGAGGAGGACTTCCGGGAGCGCCAGGTAATCGAAGCTCGCAATGAGGCAGACACGATTTTGACCGCCATGGAGAAAGCCCGACAGAACGAGGCGTGGCAGCGGTTAACCTCCGACGAGCGTAGGCAAATCGATAAGCTCGAAAAAGCGCTGCGCGCCGAAAAATCCGGGGCCGATTACCAGGCGATTCGCAAAGCCATCGACGTGTTGAACCAGGCGACGACCCGGCTGGCCGAGTTGATGATGGACACCGCCGTGGCAACTGCGCTGAAAGGGAAGTCGATGGAGAATACCGGAGTCGGCGAAGGTCCCGAAGCGCCGCACCCTGTCGCCAAAGCCGACTTTGAATAATCAGTCAGGCTAGGCGCTGGACCGACGGCACAAGAGAATCTTATGGACGAGAAAAATCAAAATACGGCGACCGCGACAGTCGAAGCACCCGGCGAGAACACGGTTCAGGTGACGTTCCTCCCAGAAGGGAAGACGGTCACGTTCGAGCATGGCAAATTGCCGTACAAGGACCACGGCAAGGAAGAGTCGATCCTGGACGTTGCGCTGAACAATGGGATTCGTCTGGATCACGCCTGCGGTGGGAACTGCGCTTGTACGACGTGTCATGTCTGGGTCAAAGAAGGCGCCCAAAATCTCTCAGAGATGGACGATGACGAAGCCGATCGATTGGACATGGCAGCCGATCTCCAGCTAAACTCTCGCCTCGGTTGCCAGGCAGTGATAAACAAGCCCGGCAAAGTAGTCGTCGAGATTCCCGCGTGGAATCGTAATTACGTTTCCGAAGAACACTGAAGGAGCAATGAGCAGTTCGTCACGGCCACGAGGCTGATGGCAAACTGCTGATGCTAACCGCTGCTTTTCACGGAGCCGCCATGCCGAAAGATTTGACCTGGGACGACGCCGACGATCTTGGCATTCTTCTCTCCGAAGTTCATCCGGAGGTCAATCCCCTCGAAATTCGCTTCACAGACCTCCACCGCTACGTCACCGAGCTTCCCCAATTTAAGGACGATCCCAAGAAATCGAGCGAAGGGAAACTCGAGGCGATCCAGATGGCGTGGCACGAGGAATTCCTCGACCGTACGCAGGGCTAGCGCACTCGCGATAAGATTCTGATCCGGGAGGATCTGTGTACCGCGAGAAACCTCGGCCATACAAGCTTGGCCTGCTGCTTGCGATCTTTCTTGTCTTTGTTTCCCAGTTCGCAGCTTCGCAGGCTCCGCAATCCTACCCTCCAACCATTGTTTTCATGACCGACTTCGGGGTCGTGGATGATTCCGTCGCTATCTGCAAAGGGGTGATGTTGCAGGTTATGCCGGCTGTCCGCATCGTGGATCTCACGCACCAGGTCACTCCGTTCTCCATCCTCGACGGGGCTCGATTTCTCTACGGCGCGACGCCCTATTACCCGGCAGGAACCGTGTTCGTCGTCGTTGTCGATCCCGGAGTTGGGACAGCCCGCAAAGCCATCGTTGCGAAATCAAAGCGCGGCCAGTTCTTCGTCCTTCCTGATAACGGCCTGATGACTCTCGTCGAGCAGCGCGACGGTCTGGAATCGGCACGCAACATTACCAACACGGCATGGATGATCGGTTCCAAGCTGTCGTCTACGTTCCATGGGCGCGACATCTTCTCGCCTGTCGGTGCGCACGTTGCCCGGGGTGATGACTGGACGCAGGTCGGGCCCGAGATCCCTCTCAAAGAACTTGTCCGACTGGACCTCAAGCCGGCAACAGCGGATGCCAGCGGAGTCGCAGGGACCGTGATCGCGACGGACGGTCCGTTCGGCAATCTTGTCACCAACGTCGATGCCGACGATTTTCTCAAGCTCGGCTATCAGCACGGAGATGCGGTTCCGATGACGGTCGGCTCGCAACACCTTACCGTTCCGTTCGTAAAAACATTTGGCGATGTGCCGCTCAAGAAACCTCTGCTATACATCGATTCGCGCGGGCACGTGGGTTTAGCGGTGAATCAGGACAGCTTCGCGGAGGTGTACGGGGTTAAACCGCCCACGGCAATTTCCATCCCGCGAAAGGGGAAGTAATCCCGCTGCATTCGGCTACGAGCCCTCGCCCAGTTCAGGTATTGATCCCCATCTGAAATTCTCGTAGCCGTGCTACCGTCCGCGTTTACTCTCCCCCAGTTGCATATCGCCGGAAGAAGCTGTCGCTCTTCCATTGTGGGCGACCGGAGTCGTCGGCAACTTTGATCATCAGGCCGCGAACAACCTCTTCATATCCGGCGGCCGCCGATAGATCCACCGGCTGGTCCAGATCGTCGGAGGGCGCGTGATAGCGGTGCGTCAGCCAGTCTTTCTTGTTCTTCTTCTCTTCGTCGGTGGCAGCGCCCACGCCCATCGCCAGCGCCGGAATTCCATGCACGATGAAGTTGTACTGGTCGCTTCGAATGAAAATGTTGCGCAGTGGTTCGGGATCGGGTTCCACCTGGATGCCGCGCGCCTCCGCGACTTGGCGCGCATCGTCGCCGAGGTCCGATTCCGCCAGGCCGTATACGGTGAGAACCTTCAGCGGATTGATCGGCAGGAACATGTCCACGTTGATGTCGGCGACCATCGACTTCGGGTCTACCGTCGGGTGAGCCGCGAAATACTTTGATCCCAGCAGGCCTTTCTCTTCCGCGGTGACGAACACAAACAGCAGCGAGCGCTTGAGTTGCTGCGCCGACTTCTTCAGCGACGCCGCTTCATCGAGCAGCAGAGCGGTTCCAGAGCCATTGTCCATGGCCCCGTTATAGATCCGGTCGCCATTGATGGGCTCGCCGATGCCAATGTGATCGACATGTGCCGAGAGCACGACGTATTCGTTCTTCAGTTGCGG
The DNA here is from genome assembly GCA_051984555.1 of Terriglobales bacterium. Taxonomy (GTDB): domain Bacteria; phylum Acidobacteriota; class Terriglobia; order Terriglobales; family Acidobacteriaceae; genus Gp1-AA122. Next base: position 4,313 of record JBPYEW010000185.1, read on the forward strand.
ATCGCTGCCCGGCAGCTTGGCGACAATGTTGGATGATTCGAGTTGCTTAGTTTCAAGCTTCACCTTGGTTTTGATCGAAGCGGTAAGAGCGAAGTGTGGCAGCGGCTTTCGATCTTTCGCCAGGTCGGCGAGTTCTTGAAATGTATGGCCGGAGCCCTCGAAGAGTTTATCTGCGTGGGCTGGATTGAAAACCATGGCTAGCTTCTCACCCTTGGTCTCGTTGAACTCGGGATCGGCAAGGTCCATGCTGGGATGGTTGCGATTCAGGGCAATGCGCGACCATGGGATATCCATGGACGCGGGGTTGATCAGCCCGATAGCACCTATGACGCCCGCGGCCTGCAGTGATTTCCACCGCTGTTTCGCCGTCTGGTAGTGCGAGGCGAGTGCTGCCGGCATCTCCGCCGGAGAGCCTGACATGATGACTACAACTTTGCCCTTCAAGTCCTGCCCGGCGAGGTCGTCATAACTTTTCTCGGGAACGCTGAGGCCATAACCGATGAACACCAAGGGAGCTTCCACCTCGGGCGCGAGATCGACGCGCGTGCTGAAGATCGCGTCTTCCCCGATCGTGAGCGCATCCGTTTTGCCGTTGCGCACGAGGGCGGCACTCGAATCCTTCTCTACAACTTGCCGGGACACGAACTTAACAGGCTGGTAAAACCCGTCGGTTCCGGCAGGCTGAAGACCCGACTGCTTGAGCTGGTCTACCACGTAAGCTTCTGCCTTTTTCAAACCAGGGCTGCCGGTTTCGCGGCCCTCCATGTTGTCGGCGGCGAGCACCTTGACGTGTTCCCACCACGACTTGCCGTCGAAGTGAGTGTCGGATGCCGGCTGAGAGTAGGCGATGGTAACGAGGAGAATGACAAGCGCTACATACTTCTTGATCATCGTGTAAGAACCTCGGGAAGAAGTTGCGGGATCATGCATCGCAAGCCGACACATTGTAGCGCAGCGGCGCTCAGGAGATGTCGGCGGCAATACGCGGCAGAACCGCTTTCACCAGCGCCGTAAATGCGCCTTTCACGCGCTCTCCGGTTTCGAGCACTTCCTCGTGAGTAATCGGCTGATCGAGAATGCCGGCCGCCATGTTCGTGACGCACGAAATCGCGAGCACCTTGATTCCCATGTGCCG
>JBPYEW010000186.1:0-4572 GCA_051984555.1 Terriglobales bacterium
CCGGCCGACCCATGACTTCCGGTTTGCTCGGCTTACAGAAGCCAAAGCGCAATACCTTGACAATCTACAAATAGAGCTGTAGATAATCATAGTATGGCAAAGCCAAATGATTTAGTGCAGGGCACGCTCGATCTCCTAATCCTAAAGACCATTTCCTTGGAACCGAAGCACGGTTGGGCAATCGCCAAGCGCATCCAGCAGATTTCGAATGAGGTGCTGCAGGTGCAGCAGGGATCGCTGTATCCTGCGCTGCATCGCCTGGAGCAGCAGGGCTGGATACGCGCCAAATGGAGCGAGAGCGAGACCGGCCGTGAGGCCAAATTCTATTTCCTCACGGCTGCCGGTCGCGCTCAATTGGAGAGAGAGAAGGAAAGCTGGAAGCGCCTTTCATCGGCCATCGACCTAGTGGTTGAGACCGCAAGCTAAGGAGAGGAGGACGCTGTGCGCTGGCCCCAACAACTTCGCATGAGGGCCCTGATGCTGTTCCGCCGCCACGCCACGGCCCGCTTGGACCAAGAGTTTCAATTTCATCTGGAACAGCAGATCGCCGAAAACCTGGCCGCCGGGATGGAACCGGCCGAGGCGCGTTCTGCCGCGCTGCGTCTGTTCGGCAATCCCACCCTGCTGCGCGAAGAAGCGCAATCGTCATGGAGTTGGAACTCTCTGGACAAGGTCTGGCGGGACCTTCGCTATGGCGCTCGGACTCTGCGGCGGTCTCCGGGATTCGCAACGCTCGCGGTTACGGTGATGGCGCTGGGCATCGGCGCGACGACGTCTCTGTTTACGATTGTGCGATCCGTGTTGCTGAATCCCTTGCCGTTCGCGGAGCCAGAAAAGTTAGTCATGGTCTATGAGCATTTCCGCGATACGGCTAACCCGGGCAGGACGCCCTACAACGTGGTTGCCGCCGGAGATTTCTACGACTGGCGCGAGAAGACGAACGGCTTTCAGGACATGGCTGCATGGCGTCCGTGGGGCTGCTCGATCGCAGGAGATCATGAGGAGACGCCCGAGTCAGTGCCTGCGGCCGCCGGTTCCTGGAACCTGCTTGCCGTGCTCGGCGTTCAGCCCGCGTATGGCCGCGCCTTTGCAGCCGAGGAGGACCGTCCGGGGGCGAGACCGGTGGTGTTGCTCACGTGGAGTTTGTTTCAAAGGAGGTTTGGCGGAAACCCATCGATCGTCGGGCAGCAGGTTCATCTCGATACAATCCCTTACACCGTGATTGGTGTACTGCCGAAGTGGTTTACCTATCCTGATCAGACAGTGGAGTTGTGGGTGCCGTATTCAGACCACTTCCCGGTTGGTGAAGCTCCTCCGCATGACAATCACCAAAGCTACGTGATCGCGCGGCTCAAGCCCGGCATAACCGCGCAAGCCGCCACGCAAGAGGTGAGCGCGCTGCAATACCGGATTCATATGGAGAATCAGGGCCGGCCGGTTGCGGAAGATGCACTTTCGCGTCCGATGATCAACGACGTGGTCGATGACATAAGAACTCCGCTCCTCGCGCTGTTCGGCGCAGTAGGATGCGTGCTGTTGATTGCCTGCCTGAATGTTTCCAACCTGCTGGTGGCGCGCTCGGCAGCGCGTCGCAAGGAAGTGGCGATCCGCGGAGCGCTCGGCGGAAGCCGCCTCACCCTGATTCGCGAGCAGATGGTGGAAAGTCTTCTTATTTGCCTGCTGGGAGGGACACTCGGGTTCTTGCTCGCATTTTCGGCGACGGATTGGCTGGCCACGCATTGGCAAGATCTGCCGCGCGCGGACGCCATTCATATCGATGGCGGGGTCCTGGTGTTTTCGATCGCCGTAGTTCTTTTCTCAGCATTAGTCGCGGGGCTGGTGCCGGCCATTTCCGCAACCGGAACCGCTTTGCTGACGGCGCTACAAGACTCGTCGCGGACGATCGGTAGCAACGCCTCGCGCGCCGGTCTTCGCAGGATTCTGCTGACGGCCGAGATTGCTCTCACAGTCGTTCTTCTCTTCGCCGCCGGACTTCTCTTCAAGAGTTTTCTGCAACTGCGCTCGTCCGACCTCGGCTGCCTTACCCATAATGTGATAACCCGCAAATATTTCTTGCCGGAAAAGCAATACGACAAGCCGGAAAGGGTCGTTGCCTTCCACGAGTCTCTCCTGAGGCGCATTCGCCGCTTGCCCGGAGTGCTCGCGGCCGGATTGGTTTCTACACCTCCGGGAGGCGGTTACGCAGGCGATCAGGTCTTCACAATTCCCGAGCATCCCTCGTCGTCCGGCTCGGTCCTGGAAAAGGATGCCTTGTTCCGCACGGCCGATCCCGGCTACTTCAGCGCTTTGCAGATACCGCTGCTGAGCGGGCGTTATTTCACGGAGCAGGATAGGCTCGACCATGCGCATTTCGTGATCATTAACAAGAAAATGGCAGACCAATATTTCCCTGGCGAAAGCCCGCTGGGAAAACATCTGAACTGGAAATGGGCTGAAAAGCCGGAGAATTTCGAAATTGTCGCCGTAGTGGGCGACACACTCCAAAACGTGGGTGCGCCGATTAAAGCAACCGCCTATTTCCCTATCTTCTCGGGTATCCCAGACCGGACGACTGAGGCGACACTGGTTGTGCACACTTCGGGGAGTCCGCTCTCGCTGTCGATCCCTGTGCAAAAGCAGATTGCCGCGGTCGACCCGACGCTGGCCGTCCATGAAGTGTTGACTATACCGCAGATCGTAGGACAGGCCATTGCCAGCCAGAGTTTCAGCACGACGCTCGTCCTGGCCTTCGCGATGCTCTCCCTGATGTTGGCAGCGGTCGGACTGTATGGGGTGCTGTCGTATTTGGTATCGCAACGTATAACGGAGTTTGGGATTCGCATGGCGCTGGGAGCGCAGCGAGCCGAACTTCTGCGCCTGGTCCTGATCGATGGCCTGCGTCCGGTCGCGATCGGTTTGGCCGTTGGATCGGCGGGCGCCATCGCAGCCGGAATGTTGATCAAATCGATGCTTTACGGAACGCGTCCCGTAGATCCTGCAGTCTTTGCCGTCATGATCGGCAGTCTTATTCTCACAGCGCTCTTCGCCAGCATGGTGCCCGCTTTACGAGCATGCTGGATCGAACCCACGCAGGCGTTGCGGATGGAGTAGAGGCGGATCAAACCACACTACTGATCGCAAGTGGGGAAGCCGCGATAATCGTGTGGCTTTTGATTAGGGGAGCGAAAGGATCGTTAAACAGTTGGAACACGCAGCATTAAGCGAGTCGGCTCCCGGGATTGGCGGTCATGTTCGGCGGATTCCGGGCGAGTCGTCGGCCACCCGGACATTGATCTCGCTTCGCGGATTAATCCTGTCCTGTCGGCTTGGCACCGGTCAGCTTCTGGTTTTGCCCGTTATATAGGCCCACTCACAAAAGAACAGCCACGCCATTCGTTCGGCAAGTCCGGCGCAGTTCGGTCGAACGTTTTTCAGTTCGAGACAGAGTCCTATGTGCCAGGATAGCCGAATGGGGAAGATCACGCGAAGAAAACTCTTCGGACAGTCGGCTTTGCTCTTGGGCACTGCCGCAACGCCGTTACCTCTGCTAGGTTATGAAAGAGAGAACGAGGCTACGGTAGAAAAGAAGTTAAGGATTGTGGTCGTGGGCGCTCATCCCGACGATCCGGAATCTGGCTGCGGCGGAACGATCGCGTTATATACGAGTCTCGCGCACGAAGTTATGATTTTGTATCTGACTCGTGGGGAGGCTGGCATCGAAGGGAAAACCCCGCAAGAAGCGGCAGCGATCCGGACAACCGAAAGTGAGAAAGCCTGCGCGATCTTAAAAGCGCTGCCCATTTTCGCCGACCAAATCGACGGCAATACCGAAGTGAATGGGACCCGATACGCAAGCTTTCGGAAAATGCTGGAAAGCCAACATCCAAACCTTGTACTGACCCATTGGCCGATTGACAGTCACCGGGATCACCGGGCGGCATCGTTGTTGGTCTACGACGCCTGGCTGGAGGGTGGCAAGAAATTCGCACTTTACTATTACGAAGTCGATCAAGGCGACCAGACGCAGGTCTTTCACCCAACGCACTACGTCAGTATCACCCAGACGGAGAGTCGTAAGCGGGCCGCGTGTTTCGCTCATGCCAGCCAACGGCCGGGAACGACATTCTATCCAATGCACGAGACGATGAGTCGCTTTCGCGGGATGGAGGTCGGCGCCAAGTATGCGGAGGGATTCGTTCGGCACAATCACAGTATGGCACCGGATGTTCTCGAGTTGTGACGTCACCACGGGCGTCCATTCGATGGCGTGCCCGGCATCGCTGTAGTCAGCACGAAATCAAGTGTCCCAAGTTTTGTTGTAGGGCCGGCAACCCAGAACAAATCTGATCCTCGGACCCGTGGGATTAGTACTGAGAAGTCGGCTTGGCGCCAGCAATCGAGGTGGCTCCAGTCAACTGTTGACTTCAGGGCTTAGCGCATTTCCAGACTCCCGGCTGTGGGGATTGATACTCGATGATGATGAGCTCATTGATGCCCCTCCCAATCCGAGGCAGTTCCCTCTATGGAGTCGCTGGTTTGCCTTTCACCTCTCGCCAAGGCGAGAAATGCGAA
>JBPYEW010000187.1:0-2583 GCA_051984555.1 Terriglobales bacterium
ATGGATAGTTCAGAAAATGTCATAGGTGAGCTGGGTACAGACGCAGACTGCTTATCCGACAGTCACCGCGGCGATCTCGTAGTCGTCCACACGAGGTATGGTGAAACGCAAAACCGAGCCTTCAACCCGGAAGGGGATTTTCCTATCAGAGCGAAGCAGGTCCACAGCGTTGACCTTCACTCCGCTAGGCAACGTCATGCTGACGGTTTGTGGACCCAGCGGAATGACCATGCTCAGCCAACCCTGGTGGGCGTTCGGGTTCGTGTAATTGAGCAGGTGGATGGCGTAGCCCGGCGTAGTTTCCCACGCAAAGAGTTCGAGGAATCCATCGCCCTCAACCTGGACGACGGCTTCATCTTGAGTGATCCAGCGGATGGTGTTGTGCAATAGGCGCAGAAGATCGCCGTGACCGGTAAGCCAGAAGGTTCGTTCGATGTCTCCAGGAAAGTAGGCTAGGCGGCTGGAGGCGACATCACGCAGCACCACTGCTGGCTCATCGGTGTGCGAGGCCGGTGGGTACGCCAATTCCGGAGGATACTGCACGAAGCCGGGGACAACCGTGAGAACTGGATCTGGCACCGATTTCACGGGCACTCGATTTTGCGCACCCGGCAGCCAGTTGGTGTTTGAGAAGCCGCCGAGGATCGGATGACTGCGTTCAATGCGGCAGTAGTAGGCGTTGCCATTCGTTCCGATAACATCTCCGTCCTTGCTAATGCCGAGCAGGTCACCGAGCGCAAATTCCTCGCGCCGCTGCAGGTTCTCGTCGTACAGGCCGGTTTCGAAGCTTGCCATGATTGACCCTCCGGAGCTGACGTAGTCGCGGATCTGCTGGCTCTGCCGGTCGCTAAGCATGGCAATGTTTGGGAGAAGCAGGGCACGGTATTTGCCGATCCGTTCGAGGTCGAGGCGGTCTTCGTGTACGAAGTCGAAGGCGAATCGGCCGTTGAGGAGCGTCGCATAGATTCCTTGTGTCGTCTCGCGCATGTAGTCGTGAGCGTGAGCGGCGGCGGGAGCCGGATATAGAAGTTGCGTGCTCTGTCCCATGATGACGCCGATGTTTGCGAGAGATCGGCGGGGCTTCAGGTGGGCATCGTGTTTCTTCGCCCACTGAAAATAATCGGAGCCGAGTTTTTGCCAGCGGCGATCTTCTCCGAATCCCGCCTCCGAGCCGATGAAGTGGTAGTAGAGCGCCATACCGCTGGCCAGTGTTTCGTTCAACCACATTCTTGCTTCAGCGGGATTTTTGGAGGCATTGCGCCAGCGGACCGTGCCGGTCGAGTAAGCGGCGGAGACGTTGGCGGCGAATTTTCCGTCCATCATGGCGCTGCACACGCGGCCTTGCAGGCTGCATCCCCAGACCGCGGGATCATCGGAGGTGCGGCCCTGATTGTCGGCCTGGAACCAGACTGCGGTTTTACCGAGGCGATCGAGGTTGGGGCCGCAGCGGACATTGCCACCAAGGTTTGCGAAGTAAAAGCTGTCAGGCTTCTTTTCTTTGGCGATGGCGTCGTACTTGTCCCATAACTCGAGAATGCGATCATTGAAAGCGTGCCAGTAGGCGGTAGTGTTGGACGGGGGAAGTTTGCTACAGATCGAGCAATGGCAGTTTGGCAGACTGCCGATGGGAGGCCATCCGTTGGTGTAGAAACAATCCACGTCGTAGAGCGAATTGATTTCGCGCATGATAGCCGGGACATAGCCGTCCATATAGCTGGTGAACATGCAGGTGCGGAATAGCCGCGAGTCTTCGGGACTGAGGAGAACCGATCCGGTGGCGTCGCGCATGGCCCACTCCGGGTGGGCATCCAGGGCATCGCCCCAATTCAGGTCTGGACTCATGCGGGCGACGATGCGCATGCCGCGCTTGCGGGCGGCGGCGACACATTCACCGAAGAAGTCACGGCCATTGAGAAACTTTCCGTGACGGTGGAACTGGACCTGTGAGGGATAGAAGGCGAGAATTCCGGTCACACTGATGAAAACGATGTCGGCACCGGCCGAGTGCCAATAGTCTGCCCATTGTTCAATGTTCATCACGGCCGGATCGTGCTCCGTCATGTTGCTCTGACCGACGCGCCGAATGTTCTGCTGCCAGGGCAAGGTGGACGGATCGACTGGAGCCAGCCTGGCTGGGAGAGGAATGAGCTTCGGAGCCGTGCCGCTGATGGCTGCATCGGCGATCGTTTCCGCTGAGGTCATCGCAGGATTGAGCATCTCGATGGCGGCGGCCAGTGGAAGGGAAGCTGTGCTGGTCTTGAGGAAAGTGCGCCGGTTGAGCATGCGGTCCATTATGGCCGATCACCGACTTTCGTAGGAACAGGAAAGAAGGAACCGCCAACAACATGTTCGCCAGCTCGTCCTTTACTGGATTTCATCGTTCCCCGCGTGTTTCCATTTGTCTGGGCGATGCCACAAATTCGTTGAGGGCCTGGACTCGATCTGAGGTGTGAGTAGATTCAACATCACTATATTCGCCACATGCGGCATAGTTGAGAACGGCCACCCCCCGTGAGCCGGTAGTCACCACACACGCAGATATCAGCGAAGGGAAGCAATACGTCCTCGCCAAGACCTTCAATG
>JBPYEW010000188.1:0-4138 GCA_051984555.1 Terriglobales bacterium
TGTCTCTCCCGCGCAAAATTACCACCGCTAACAGCGCGCTTACACTCACGGACCCCGAGGTGGAGTCTTTTGACTCTAAACCCGTCAATGAGTGAAATCGCGATTTTTCACCAGTTGACGTCGGAACCCTCGCCTCTTTCGTGGTTGCGCACCGTTCAACGGTGGGGATAGTGCTTCAAAGTCGTTCGAGTTCTTGACCAGGCTCTGGCCTACGCGACTCAAGAACCACCGTAGATAAGGTACTTCTGGCGGATGTGCATGAAGTTGCGCAGGTCGGGCTGATACTCGGCGGCAATACAACGAGCGTCCTTACCGGCTTTGAGGTCGGCAAGGATGGCGTCACTGCCGAGCAATTCTATGAGGTGAGTCGTGTCCCAATCGTTGCGATAGAGCTTCCACAAGGCCGAGGCGAGTTCGAGTCCGAGTTCCGGTGCGTCAAGAATAGTGCGGTCAAGGACGATCATCTGCACGCCGCCCAGTCGCTGGTCGCCGAACTTGCTTCCCTTTTCCGGCGTGAACCACGTCGGGACGAAGCGGACGCCCGGGATTTCACGCGCATTAAGATACCGGGCGAATTCGCGGGGCTTGATCCAAGGCGCACCAAAGATCTCGAAAGGTGTGTCGGTGCCGCGGCCCACCGACACATTCGTATACTCTACGATGCCGACGCCAGTGTAGAGCGCTGCTGCGTTCATGTTGCGCATGTTCGGAGAGAGATTGACCCAGACGAGGCCGGTCGAGTCAAACCAGTCTCCGCGCTCCCAACCCTGGACGGGAACCACGGTGAGTTTGGCGTTGATGCGGCGCTCGCCGTTGAACATTCTTGCCAGCTCACCCATCGTCATGCCGTGTCGAATCGGTTCGGTCGTGTAGTCGACGAAATTGAGATGATGGCTATCTGAAACTGGACCCTGTACGTAGATGCCGGTCAGTGGATTGGGACGGTCGAGTACGACAACTTCTGTGCCCGTAGCCGCAGCGGATTCAAGAGCATAGCCGAGGGTTGATTCATATGTGTAGAACCGCGATCCGATGTCCTGGATGTCAATGACAAGGACATCCAGCTTCTTCAGCACATTTTCAGGGGGATGCCGACTTGCGACCGTCTCGCCATAGATGCTGTAGACGGGCACGCCGGTCGTGCGATCGACGGAGTTGCCAACGGAGTCGACGTCGAGTTCGCCCGTGATGCCGTGTTCGGGACTGAAGATCGCGGTGAGTCTGATGCCGGGAGCCTCTGCGAGAATGTCAATCGTTCGCCGCCCTTCGACATCGAACCCGGTGTGATTCGTAATGATGCCGACACTGCGGACCGTAGACGGGTCTGAAGCTCGCAGTTCTTTGAAGTTGTCATGTTCGAGCACGTCGACGCCGTTCATAACGGCGGCGTTGCGTAAGGCTCTGCGTGGTTGGTCAGCCGACAGGGGGCAAGGACTAACCCTATGGTCCTGGCCATCTAAATAGACTTGCCCTTGCGGGCAGGACTCCGAGCAGAGCGCAAGTCCGGCTGGGGCGATCGCGGACCAAATGGCCACAACGGGCAGTGCGAGAAGTCGCGTGTTAAGCATGGCTTTTCGACTCGTCAGAGTTTATCAAGCCGAAAACCTCGCGCATATCGCCAAGAAGATAACTGCTGAAATCAGGCGACTGCACTCATTGACCCGGCAACCGGGGTTTTGAGTGTAATCGCGATTCAACGCCAATTGAGGACCTCACTAACAATTCACACCATCCCAATGGTCCGCAGCCATGTCTCCACTAGCTGAGGCCATCCCGTTATCGGGAGCTTCGTAGGCCGCAATCCGAACGCATGCCCACCTTGAGCGTACAAATGCATTTCTACGGGAACACCGGCGCTCTTCAGGGCGATGTAGTATGCCACTGATTGGTTTACCCCGTCCACATGGTCATCCTCCGCCTGCACCAAAAACGTCGGCGGCGTCTGCCGCGTGACTGGAAGGTTCGGATTCAGTTTGTAAGCGTGGTCGCCACCCCGTAAATGCCCGGGATAAACGCCCACTGCAAAATCCGGCCTGCAGCTTTCTTTGTCAGCCGGATCGACCGGCGCGTACAATCGGCGCGTAAATTGGGTGCTGATTTCCGCCACCAGATACCCGCCCGCAGAGAATCCCAGCACTCCAATTTTGTGCGGATCGATGTGCCACTCCGCTGCATGAAATCGCGCCAGCCCTATCGTTCTCTGCGCGTCCTCCAGCGCCAGCGTCGAGATCGCAAGATCGTTGGGCCGGCACTTGCAATGCCAGTCATAGGGAAGGCTCGGCACGCGGTATTTGAGCAGCACGCAAGTGATGCCCTCGGAGGTCAGCCAGTCACAGACCTCAGTCCCTTCCAGGTCAATTGCCAATCCCTCAAAGCCGCCGCCGGGAAACACGACCACCGCGACACGTATTTTTCCCTTTCGGCGCATAGACCGTCATCGTGGGCCTCGCGATGTTGCTAACCCAGAGATACGGCTTGCCGGCCACCACCTCGTCTTTCGTCGTCTCGACATATTCTGGTCCCGGAACATCATGTGCATCGGGCGGCGTGCCCGGCCATATCGCCGCGTAGGTATGCCCCGCCGATGGTTGCCAGTTGGTCTGCTGCGCTCCGAGAACGCCACACACACACACAACGGAAAGAACAGAGATCGAATATTTAGGCACAATACCCGACAGCTTATCCCACTAGCCGCACGAAGCCGCTAAGTCGGAACCCGCCTTGCTACCGAGAAATCGATTTGGGTCCGTAGCGAATTGCGGGAACCTGACGTTGTGGGGGGGGGCGAGCCAACTGCGTGTGATGTCCACTGCTGCAATCAGACGATTTCACTCATCTTCCCCTCGACGGGGGAATTTAAGCGTAATCGTGATGTTTCGCCAACAATCGAGACGACGGGCCCGGTGAATGGGCTACTTTGAAAGCATTACGCCGCGGATGCTTAGGACAACCAGCGTCAGCCCTACGAATCCGGCGATGATGCGTACATGCCACTTCACTGGTGGTTTTCCGTATCCGATCCACGCAGCAATGAAAATGTAGGCACCAAGAGCTAGCGGAATGAGGGCGCTCCCGATCTTGAATGCTTGATAGATGATTTTGTCGTGCGAGTTCATGCCCCTCCACCGCCCTTCGCAGTTCGTAGGGCTTCCATAGAGCCACAAGATCGCTAACATCCTACAAGCGAACTCAAACGCCCTCGATGAGTGTGATGGCGATCTTACAACAGGTGTGCCACCTTTACTTTGGCGCTGCTTCGATCAACTCCACGCGATGCCCTTCATCCGAGAATGTATAGAAACGGTCTGGGTCTGGAACGTAACAAGCCATCGGGCTCTTGGATCGGGTTCGAAATCGGCGATTCGCTCGCCCGTTGTCGCGTCCACGATGGTATAGAGAGTTCCGGTGCAAGAGTCGCCAACTGGCAGCCGTCCGATATAGGATTGAGTTCGCAAATAGAGGTACCCGCCAATGCAGGCAGCCAAAGAAATCATTAAAAAATTCGTTGAGGAATTGTGGAATGGTCGCAGGCTCGACGTCGCGGACCAGATTTTTTCTGAGGATTGCGTGACCCATCAGCTTCGCTCTGGCGTCTTAGATGAACCTGCCCATCGTGGGCCTCACGAAATGAAGGAACACGTATCAGGTTGGCTAATGAGCTTTCCCGATTTGCGTTTCAATATCGAGCAGATGATCGCAGAGTCAGACCGCGTTGTGAGCCAGTTGGTGATGGAAGGCACGCATCAGGGGACATGGATGGGAATTCCGCCGACGGGCAAAAGACTAAAAATCCGCATGATCACGATACATCGCATCGCAAACGGCAAGATTGCAGAGGACTGGGTACTAGTGGAATCGCTCGGCCTCTTTCAACAGCTAGGCGCGGTCCCTGATACCGCAGAATTGGTCCGCAACCTCGCTTCAGCATGCGGATTCCGGGTCTCAGTAACTTGATGCCCCCGATAATGCTGGGTGAGGGGTTTTGAGCGTAATTGATTAGATAACAACGTCGGCTCCTCCCCGGGCCGAGTAAACTTGGCAGCGCAGGCTGACCAAGACTCGGAGGAAAGGAGCCGAAAAAACAAAGAAACCCACTTGACTACGACCGGGCTTCTCATGGAAGGCGATTACACTCGTT
>JBPYEW010000189.1:0-21535 GCA_051984555.1 Terriglobales bacterium
ATCAACTCGCCCGTCGATTTCAGCACCATCGCCCAGAGTCCGTGCCCATCTTTTTCGTAACGGCGGCAATTACGGGCAATCCATTCGGCAACACCGGAGTGGTCTAGCGGGGCTGGGTAGTAACGCATGGTCTCCGGATCGGAAAGGACACGAGCCAATGCGTCGACGTCCTCGGGCACGAAGGTCCGCAACCGCAAACGGGGTGTTTCCAGGATGAGCACGAGCGTTCTTTTCTATAATCATGCCGATGCCCGCAGCGAGCAAAGACAAAGATATCGAAAAGAAGGTCGAAGCACTTCGCGACAAGATCCGCTACCACGAGCACCGTTACTACGTGCTCGATGATCCGGAGATCAGCGACACTGATTTCGACCGCCTGATGGAGCAGTTGAAAAAGTTCGAGGCGGAGCACCCGGACCTCACCACGCCTGATTCTCCGACCCAGCGTGTAGGCGGTAAGCCGCGGGAGGGCTTTGTAAAAGTCCAGCATTCGGCGTCGATGCTGTCCCTCGACAACACCTATAACGAAGAGGAACTGCGCGGTTGGGAGCGACGGGTTCATGAGCTTACCGGCCGCAAGGACATCGAGTATGTCTGCGAACTGAAGCTCGATGGCATGTCGCTGGCGCTGCATTACGAAGACGCGCACTTGGTTCGGGGGCTGACTCGAGGCGATGGAACCACGGGAGAAGATGTCACCGCCAATGTCAGAACGGTCCGGTCCGTTCCCCTGTCGATTGCAAAGGAACGATTGAAGAAGGCGAGTGTCCCCACCACATTTGAAGTCCGCGGCGAGCTGCTCATGCCGGTCGGAGCCTTCAAAAAGCTCAATGAAGAGCGCCAAAAACAGGGACTGTCAACGTTCGCGAATCCCAGGAACTTTGCGGCTGGCACTGTTCGACAACTGGAACCAAGTATCACCGCGAGCCGCCGCCTCGACTATTTCGGATACATGCTGCTGCGGAACGGGCGTACGTACTTCGACCGCCACTGGGATACGTTGAATGCGCTCGAGCAGCTCGGATTCAAGGTGAACCCGCGGCGTGTGCTTGCGAAGAATTTCAGCGAAGTGTGGGCATTCATCGCGGAATGGGAACAGAAGCGCGACAGCTTGCCCTATGAGATCGACGGAATCGTGATCAAGGTCGACCGCCTCTCTCTCCAGGAGGAACTCGGGTTTACCGGGAAGGCGCCCCGATGGGCGATTGCGTACAAATATGCAGCCCGCGCAGCCGTCACGAAGATCGAGAATATAGTGCCCCAGGTCGGCCGAACGGGAAAACTGACTCCGGTCGCGCACCTGAAGCCCGTTCCGATCGGCGGTACCACGGTGAGCCGGGCCACCCTCCACAATATGGATGAGATTGAGCGCCTGGGCGTGAAGATCGGCGATTGGGTGCAGGTCGAGCGCGGAGGCGACGTCATCCCCAAAGTTGTGAAGGTCGTGGAGGACAAGGACCATCCGCGCGGCCATCAATCGTTCGAGATGCCGGAGCGGTGCCCAGTTTGCGGCGGGCACGTGGTACGCACCGAAGGCGAGGCGGACCATCGTTGTGTGAATGTGAATTGCCCGGCGAAGCTGAGGGAATCGATCCTTCACTTCGCGTCACGCGGGGTCATGAACATCGAGGGCATGGGAGACGCGCTCGTCGCTCAACTCGCCGATCGCGGGCTGGTGAAGAACGTTGCCGATATTTACAAGTTGACCAAAGACGACCTGCTGAAGCTTGAGCGCATGGGCGACAAGTCGGCGCAAAACGTTCTCAACGAGATTGGGGCTTCGAAGAAGCTGTCGCTTCAACGCGTGATCTTCGGGCTGGGCATTCGGTTCGTCGGGGAGCGCACAGCCGAATTCCTGGCCGACCATTTCGGGTCTATGGACGCGCTCATGAAGGCAAGCGTCGAAGAACTCCAGGAAGTCAACGAAGTCGGCCCGCGCATAGCGGAAAGCATTGCCGAGTTCTTCCAGGAGCCAAAGAACCGGGAGCTAGTCGAGCAACTTCGTAAGGCAGGCTTGACGTTCGCCGGGGTGAAAAAAGAGCGGGGCACCAAGCTCGCGGGCAAAACCTTTGTTCTGACCGGCACGCTGGCTAAGTACACCCGGGATGAAGCCAAGAAGATGATCGAGGATGCCGGCGGTCGGGTATCCGGCTCAGTGAGCAAGAAAACTGACTATGTGGTTGCCGGGACCGAAGCCGGGTCCAAACTGGACAAAGCCAAAGAACTTGGGGTTGCGGTAATCGATGAGAGGGAAATGGAGACGCTGGTCCGGACCAGCGTCTAGCGCCCGGAGCTGAGCGCTTGCCTGATCTTCTCCCAGGTTGTTTCCAAGGTCTCCGGGAGGACTCTGGTCTCTCCGACCACCGACACGAAGTTTGCATCGGCTACCCATCGCGGCAGCACGTGCATATGGATGTGTCCGGCTATCCCGGCTCCGGCCGCAGCCCCTATATTCATGCCCAAGTTGACGCCATCAGGCTTGTAAAGCTTACGCAGGACACTTTCCATCTTCTGGGACAATTCCATCATTTCGTGGGCGGCGTCGGATGACAATTTTTGTAATTCATCGAGGTGCTCGAATGGCACTACCATGACGTGACCGGGAGTGTAAGGGTAGCTATTCAGGATGATGAAGCAGGTTTTGCCCCGATAGACGATCTTGGCGGCCCGATCGTCCTGCTTGGGAAGCTCGCAAAAGATGCAGCCCTGGGGCTTGCTGGCCCCGGTGATGTAGGCGTAGCGCCAAGGAGTCCAGAGATAGTCCATGGCAAGCGAGGGTAGCAGATGGGCCGGTCCTGCAGGTACTCACAAAACCCTGTGATTACTCTCCTTGACGGATCGCACTGTATCCCTTCGAATACCAGCGATGTGAGTGTGGGTTTATGGCGCGGCGGAACTCGCTGGCGTTGACACTGCAAAGAAGCGATTGCTATAGTCGAAGAGTTCCCTTAGGACGCGGGTACGCGTTTGGTGGTAGGCCGCTGGAAATTGTTCAGGTTCGTTCGCCAGGACGAGCTCAACACAACCTTAGACTCACGCCAGCTGTCCGTTTCTGAACACTCCGCTTCCGCTCTCATACAGAATGTGTGAGAGGACCCTGAGAGGCAATAACCTTGTTTGACGACAACACCAGCCACAATCCGACCGCAACCGTAGAGCATGAGCCCACGACGTCGAATGACGCCCCGGCCCAGCCCGAAAACACGGCCCAGCAACCGCATGCTGCCATAGCCGAAGCACAAACCCAGAACCAGAGTGAAGAGAAGCCGGCCAGCGCACCGGCTGAGGATTTCGCTTCCGCACTCGAGACCTTCACCACCGAGGCCGAAGAGGCTGTCGGGGACGACCGCGTCATTCGCGGCACCGTGTTGAAGCTTACCCCGACGCACGTTGTCGTAGACATCGGCGCGAAGTCCGAAGGGATGTTACCGATCTCCGAAGTCATGGATCACGAGGGCAAGCCTCGCTTCCAGCCCGGCGAGGAAATCGACGTAATGCGGGAGAAGGGCGAGACCGAAGAGGGTTACATCAACCTCTCGCACCAGAAGGCGAAGCGGCTGCATGCCTGGGACGAGATCGAGAAGGCCCATAACGAGAAGAAGCCGATCAAGGCCCTCGTAATCGACCGGATCAAGGGTGGTTTGACCGTCGACATCATGGGCGCCCGTGCTTTCCTGCCAGGTTCGCAGGTGGATCTGCGGCCGGTTCGCAATCTCGACGCTCTCAAGGGAACGGAGATCGAGGTTGCCGTAATCAAATTGAATAAGAAGCGCGGCAACATTGTGGTCTCGCGCAAGCAGCTGCTCGAAGAAGAGCAGACCGAAAAGCGGTCGAAGACCCTGGAACACCTGGAAGAGGGTTCGGTACTCACGGGAGTCGTGAAGAACCTCACCGACTACGGCGCTTTCGTGGATATGGGCGGCATCGACGGCCTGCTGCATATCACGGATATGTCATGGGGACGTCTTACTCATCCTCGGGACCTGGTCAATGTCGGCGACCACATCCAGGTAAAAGTTCTTAAGTTCGATAAAGACAAGCAGCGGGTTTCGCTAGGGTTCAAGCAGCTGACCCCTGATCCGTGGCTTGATGCGGCGCAGCGGTACCCAGTTGGCGCCCACGTCCACGGACGCGTGATCAGCGTTACCGACTACGGCGCGTTCGTCGAACTAGAGCAGGGCATCGAAGGCCTGGTTCACGTAAGCGAAATGACATGGTCCAAGCGGATGAAGCATCCGTCCAAGATCGTCAACGTGAACGACAATGTTGAGTGCGTGGTGCTGAACGTGAATCCGCAAGAACGCAGGATCTCGCTCGGCATGAAGCAGCTCGAAACGAATCCTTGGGAGTCGCTGCACGACAAATATCCCGTGGGCGCGACCGTCGAAGGCCGGGTTCGCAACCTGACCGATTTCGGCGCTTTCATCGAGATAGAAGACGGCATCGATGGCTTGGTTCATGTGAGCAATCTGAGCTGGACTAAGCGCGTAAAGCACCCTTCGGAAGTGCTGAAGAAGGGTGATCGCGTGAAAGCAATCGTGCTCGCGATCGAACCCGACAAACGGCGCCTGTCGCTTGGCGTGAAGCAGCTTCAGCCCGATGTGTGGGAGACGTTCTTCGCCCAGCACCGCATCGGCGATGTTTTGCACGGCAAAGTGTTGCGTGTCGCGACGTTTGGTGCGTTTGTCGAGATCGCTGAGGGAGTTGAGGGCCTTTGCCATAACTCCGAAGCGGTCGACGAGAACGGCACCCAGATGCACCTCGAGCCCGGGCAGGAGTACGACTTCAAGATCATCAAGATGAATCCTGATGAAAAGAAAGTCGGACTCAGTATTCGCGCGGTGGGGGAAGAAGCATCGCGGCAGGAAGTCGAGTCCTACAAGCATCCGGTGTCCAGCACTGGCGGCTCGACTATCGGCGAACTGATGTCATGGAAGCGAGCTGGCGGCGACCAGAACTGAAGACGAATCGCCGGCAGGCTTCGAGATAGTGTGGCGCGGACATTGCTGTCCGCGCTTTTCTTTTATGCGGCCTTCGCAGTCTTCTGTACGGCCTGCTGGATCTCGAGAGGTATGTGAGAGTTCATGAGCGAGGCCCCGCCGTCGACGTCGATTAACTGACCGGTAATCCAGCTCGCCTCGTCCGAACAGATCAGCGAGACAGCATTCCCAATATCAGCCGGGGTTCCCATCCGCTGCATCGGTGTCCAGCCCTCATGTTGCCAGTTTCGAATCGTGTCTTGGACAGCGGTCGGCAGACTGTTCACAACGCTATCTTCGATCCACCCGGGGCTAATGGTATTTACGGTTATTCGGCGATGCGCTAAAGCTACGGCAAAGTATCGCGCCAGCACTTCCATGGCGGCTTTAGCAGCCCCCATGGCAACCCAAGGTTGCCAACTGCCATAACGTCCGCCTGGTGCGTAGCTGATTGCGACGATTCGGCCGCCGTCTGGCATGAATTGCAATGCCTCGCGAACGGCAACGAGAAAAGCCTTCGCCTGGGAATCGACAGCCGTGTCCCACTTGTCGAGGCCGAGTTCCAGGGTCGGCTGGTAAAACGTGGGCGCTTCGGTTCGAGCGTTGCTGACAAAGATGTCAATCTTGCGGAACTTCTCACCTACTTGTTGGCACATCCGCCGCACGTCGTCCATGCGGCAAATGTCGGCCTGGATGATGAATCCGTCCGAGCCAAGCTCGCGGACCCTCGCCAGAGTGGCCTTGGCTGCTTCTTCATTCTGGTAATAGTGAACGGCGACGCGGACGCCTTGTTCCGCGAGTTTGAGGGCAATGCCGCGTCCAATCCCTCGTGAACTGCCTGTAACCAGCGCGTGTTTCCCGTGCAGTGGCATACCACACCTCCACCTGACGGGCGGGCATGTTAGGACGGAATCAGGATCAGGTCAATGTGCTTTGCCTGAAGCAGGCTAAGTTCGATGACGGTCATACCCGCTGACGTACCCGGGAACGGCGGCGTTACTGGTCATCTTCGGGTCCGCTTGGGGTTCCCCCGGCACAATTTTGAGAGGCAATACTCCTGCCCACATCGGCAGGGCGTAGTCTTCCTCATCGTCCTTGGGGCCGCCCGTGCGGATTTTTGCCGACGCTTCTGTAATGGGCAGTTTCAAAACGCTGGTCGCTTTGAGCTCTTGCTCTGTGGGATGGCGCACCTCGTCCCAACGGCCCCGGATGATGTTCTCGGAGATGGCTCGCAGAGCCGCCAGTTTCTCGTCACGATCTTCGACCAATGTCGCGTTGCCCAGCACCACGACAGAGCGATAGTTCATCGAGTGATGGAACGCGGAGCGCGCCAGGACGAGACCGTCGAGCAGAGTCACGGTGACACACATATCGATTCCCTTTTGCAGGTTACGGAGCATCCGGCTGGCGGCGGAGCCGTGGATGTATAAATCGTCGCCAATGCGGCCAAAGCCCGTCGGTATGACGAAGGGCCGGCCATCGCTGACGAAGCCCACGTGGCAGACAAACGCTTCGTCCAGGATGGTGTTGATGACTTGGCGGTCGTGCGTCCCGCGCTCGGGAAGGCGTCCGAGAGTCGTACGCGGCGTCAGAAGTGAATCTGTCATTTCGGTCCTTTTACCCCTATTCCATTGAACCAGAGTCTCTCGGAAAAATGCCACCCCTGGCGATATTTCCTCAGGAAATGAGAGTAGGCTATCGGGGTCGCGGTAGCTTCGCCGCCTCTTCCCCAGAAGCGCCACCCGCCCGGGTTCCGTCTGAACGAGAAATCTTCTAAGGAGGCCAACTATGGCGCCTAAACCTGCCAGCGCACCGCATCAAGGCGCGGGCCTTTCCATTCCAGCCGCCGCTCCATCAGCCTGGGCTGCGACGAATGGAACACCCACTCCGCTCGGTGTGACGAGAATCCCCGCACAAAACGCCACAAATTTTGCAATCTACTCCAAGAACGCGACTAGCGTCACCTTGTTGCTCTACTCGGATGACCTGAGCACGCCAATGCTTGCCCGCACTTTTGATCAGTTCCGAAACCGCACGGGTCGTGTTTGGCATATCCGAATTCCAGACAACCAGCTCGGCACCGCAAAGTACTACGGGTATTCCATAGACGGACCGCCGAGTACGGGGAAACCGCACGAATGGAATGCTTTCAAAGCAGCCAAGGTTTTACTTGATCCCTATGCGACCGCCGTCTACTTTCCTCCGACGTACGATCGTAGTGCGGCTCGGGGTACCGGCAGCAATGCGGGAAAAGCACCCATCGGAGTTCTTCCCAAAGCCAATGATGAATTCGACTGGGCCGATGACACTCACCCGCAACATGATGGGGATCTGGTGATCTACGAGATGCATGTGCGAGGTTTTACGCGAAATCCCAATTCCGGAGTAAGCGACGCCAAGCGCGGTACTTTCACCGGGGCAATAGAGAAGATTCCGTACCTAAAAGAACTCGGCGTGACCGCGGTCGAGCTAATGCCAATCTATGAATTTGACGAAAGCGAGCCCAACTACTGGGGTTACCAGCCGATCAACTTCTTCTCGCCTCATTCGCGTTACGCCACAGCGGCCGGCAAGCAAATTGACGAGTTCCGGCAAATGGTCAAGTCGTTTCATGCCGCTGGAATCGAGGTTCTGCTTGATGTCGTCTACAACCACACTGGCGAAGGGAACGAAAACGGGCCGACGTTCAGCTTCAAGGGAGTCGATAACAGCACGTATTACACCGACTCTCCAGATCCTAACAATTCGTACCCGTACGTCGATTACACAGGAACGGGAAACACCCTGCACACGACCAACAGCGCAGTTCGCCAGCTGATGATCGAATCGCTTCGGTATTGGGCTCGTGACATGCACGTCGACGGATTCCGCTTCGACCTGGCATCGGTTTTTACACACAACGACGATGGCAGCATGAATTTCGAGGATCCCGCCATTTTCGGCGATATCGCGACCGATCCGGACCTGGGTTCGCGTCGCATGATTGCCGAGCCGTGGGATGTCAGCAACTCGGGCTACGAGCTAGGTCGTAAGTTCCCCGGAAGCGCCTGGCGGCAGTGGAACGACAAATTCCGCGGTACGCTTCGTCATTTCGTGAAGAGCGATAACGGATTTGTGCCTGATCTCATGACGCGTTTGTACGGCAGCGATGATGTGTTCCCCGATACCATGCCGGACAGCTGTCACCCCTATCAGACCGTGAACTACGTTGATTCGCACGACGGTCCGACACTTTACGATCTGGTTGCCTACAATTCCGGCGAAGGTTGGAATTGTGGTCAGGAAGGCGATGTGGGCGTGGCGGAAGATGTGATGCGACTCCGCAAACAGCAGGTGAAGAACTTCTGCACGCTGCTCATGCTTTCAAACGGAACACCCATGTTCCGCATGGGTGATGAGATCCTTCAGACGCAAAACGGCCAGTTGAATCCCTACAACGTGGACGACGCCACAACTTGGATGAACTGGGATCGCCAGGCCAGCTTCCCTGATATCTTCAGGTTTTTTTCGAAGATGATTGCGTTCCGAAAAGCGCATCCGTCAATCGCTCGCGATACGTTCTGGAGGGATGACGTGAAGTGGTACGGCGTTACCAATGGCGTGGATACGTCCGGCGATTCTCATACGCTGGCGTATTGTCTGCACGGAGCGTCGCGGAGTGATGTCGACCTGTACGTAATGATGAACGCGTATTGGGAACCGCTGGAGTTCACTATCCAGGAGGGATTGCCCGAAGAGTGGATGCGGGTTGTGGACACCAGCCTTCCGTCTCCTAAGGACATCGTTGATTCGACAAACATTGCCGCAGTGGGCTCATTGTTCTACAAGGTCGCGCCTAGATCGGCGGTGGTGCTTACAAGGGCAAAAAAACTGTAGAAATGAACCTCGAGGGGCAGACACCTGCCTGCCCCTTCGCACTCTGGCTCGTTATGACATGGTCAGCACAACCCTGAACCGGGCTTTGCCACTGATCATCTGCTGGTAGGCTTCGGCGGCTTTCTCGAGCGGATACTTCTCGATCATCGGGCGGACTCCCGTAAGGGCGCTGAAATTCAGTGTGTCCTCCGAGTCCTTGGCCGTTCCTGATGGCCAGCCCACAACCGAACGACGCCCAGGGATGAGTTGCAGCGGACTGATGGTCAGCGGCTGCATATCGGCGCCGATGACCAGGAGTTTGCCACCGGGAGCAAGACCGTCGACGACCGTTGAGATCGACTTCGAATCCGGTGCAGTTGCCAAGATGACGTTTGCTCCACCTAGTTTCTGTAGTGCATCCACCGGATTGCCGCTGGCGGTATCGATGTAGTCATGCGCGCCCAGCTTTTTCGCGAGAGGCTCCTTGTCCTTATTTCGCCCTAGTGCCACCGTGCGAAAGCCCATTTGTCGCGCATACTGGATGCCCAAGTGACCCAGCCCACCAATTCCCTGGACAGCTATCAGATCGCCAGGCCGGGCGCCGACGTTTCGCAAAGAGTTGTAAACCGTAATCCCGGCACAGAGCAATGGGGCGGCATCAGCGGCCGATAACGTTTCGGGGATCGCCGCCAGCGCTTCGTGAGGGGCAATCACGTACTCGGCATATCCACCATCGAAATGAATGGCAGTAATCTTCTCGTTTCTACAAAGGACAAAGTCTCCGCGACGGCAGGGATCACAAATGAAACAGTGCCCTCCATGCCACCCGACACCCACCCTCTGACCAGGTTTCCACAACTTCACGCCGGCGCCGACGGCATCCACTCGGCCCGCGATTTCGTGTCCCGGAACTCGCGGATACTGGATTCCAGGCCAAACACCTTCTTTGACGAGCACATCGCTGTGGCAAATACCGCAGGCTTCCACTTTGACCCGAATCTCGCCAGGCCCGGGATCCGGAATATTGCGTTCTACTAGTTCAAAGTCTCCGCCGGGTTTGCTGATCTGGACGGCTTTCATTCGAGGCATCAGGCATCTCCTTGAGACTGTCTAGATGCACACGAATGCCCGGCGGTTGAAAACTTGTGAGAGACGTGAGTTGCAGCTCTTAAGAAGCGCCGGCTGACTTCTCGGAAAACTTCACGGCTATTGTGCGCTGTTCCTCATCGGTGACTTTGAACAGCTCGCGATCGGTGAAGTTCATGAAGCTGGCGATGAGCGCGTCGGGCACCTGGTGAATTCGCGTGTTGAACGTGGCGACGTCATCGTTGAAGAACTCGCGCCGATCGGCGATGTGTTCTTCCAGTTCCGAGATACGATTCTGCAGCTTAAGGAAGTTTTCGCTGGCTTTCAGTTGCGGGTAGTTCTCGGCCACGACGAATAATCCGCGCAGGGCGGTCGTTAACTGCAATTCGGCTTGGGCTTTCTCGCCGACCGAGGCGGCCGACATCCCTGCCGCACGGGCTTGCGTGACCGCCAGCAGCGTCTGCTGCTCATGCTGCATGTAGCCCTTCACGGTCTCGACCAGATTGGGGATCTCGTCATGGCGCTGTTTGAGCAGGACATTGATATTCGCCCACGCCCGGTCCACATCATTGCGCATGCGGATCAGACCGTTGTAGATCACGGCCGCATAGGCAAGCAGCCCGAATGCCCCCAGCAGTATGCCGACGCCGATCACAATGTTCATGCCTGCTCCCACGTTCGTCCAGCACAGCTTAGGGCGCAAACGATGGTTTGTAATCTCTAAATTGGCTTTCAGCCAATCGGGAGTAACTTGGACCAGCCTCCGGCCATAATCTTAAGTCTTGAGCCGCTAAGATATAGAGCAAGAGCACTTTTCTGAGGGTGATGTAGGCGTAGTTCCTGAGGACCGGCGACTGGGACTAAGGGCTAGCGGAGGTATTAAACTATTTCCGCTATGGCGACTTCGACTCCGACCCGCACCAACCCGCTCTCCTACCTGACCGACCAACTGAACGAACTCAAGGCGAAGGGAACCCATTTCAAGCTTCGCGTATTGGACGACGAGCAGGCGCCGGTCTGTACCTTCGACGGCAAGAAAGTCATCAATCTCGCTTCGAACAACTACCTGGGCCTGACCACTCACCCCAAGTTGCGGGAAGCGGCGCTCGAAGCGACTCGCAAATACGGCGTAGGCTCGGGGGCGGTGCGCACAATCGCCGGCACGATGAAGATCCACATGGAACTGGAAGAGAAGATCGCGCGTTTCAAGAACGTGGAAGCGTGCGTAGTATTCCAGTCGGGGTTCACGGCGAATGCGGGAACAGTCTCGGCCATCCTGGGCAAAGAAGACTTCATCATTTCCGACGAGCTGAACCACGCATCCATCATCGATGGTGCGCGCCTGTCTCGCGCGAAGATTCTGGTGTTTCGACACAAGGATGTGGCACATGCTGAAGAGCACTTGGCGAGCATCAAGGGGCAGCCCGGCCGGAAGCTATTGATCACGGACGGCGTTTTCTCGATGGATGGAGATATAGGAGCTCTCCCTGGACTGGCGGATCTCGCCGAGAAATATGGTGCGATCATGATGGTGGACGACGCCCACGCCTCGGGCGTACTCGGGCGAAACGGCCGCGGCACGATCGATCACTTTCACGTGCATGGCCGCGTCGACATCCAGGTCGGCACGCTGTCGAAGGCAATCGGCGCATTGGGTGGTTATGTGTGCGGCTCGCGCGACCTTATTGACTTTCTCTATCACCGAGCACGACCGTTCCTGTTTTCGACCTCGCATCCGCCCTCGGTTGCGGCGACGTGTATCGCTGCCTTTGACGTGCTTGAGCAGGAACCAGAGCGGATGGAGACGTTGTGGGAAAATACCCGCTTCTGGAAAAAAGAGTTAGGCGGACTAGGATTCAACATTGGCGGAGTGAACACACCCGCCGGCGAGACCCCCATCACGCCAATCATTATTGGCGACGGCAAGTTGACCATGGAATTCTCGCGCGAGCTTTTCAAAGAGGGTGTGTTCGGGACCGGCATTGCGTTCCCGACGGTTCCGGAAGGAAAGGCGCGAATCCGCACCATCATGACTGCGACCCATACTCGGGAAGAACTGGAGCAGGCACTCGAAGTGTTGAAGCGGGTGGGAAAGCGCATGGGAATTGTGAATTGATTTCTGGTTATCGGCTGGTAAGATGGCCGTCGTTGCCCGAACCAACCTTTTTGCAACAGAGACGTCTATCCAGGTTGCTACCTTCTAAACTCAGGAGATAGAGATGCGCCTGCGCTTATTTGTCGCGGTGTTTGCATTTATTTGCTTGCCTAGTGCGTTTGCCCAGCAGTCCAACCAAGCCAAGAATCAAAAACCAAAACCACAGGCCGCACAGGCACCGGAGGCGAAGCCCGCCGAAACTCCCGCTCCGGCCGAGCAGAAGCCCGATCATCCCAAGCCAGCCCCGGTCCCCGGAGAGGCAGCCAAGGAGCCAGAAGAACACTACGACATGACCGAAGTGCCGCCAGTCATTACTCATCACCAGATCAGCGCAGGAGGAAAAGTTCTCAAGTACACGGCGACTGCGGGGCGCCTCCCAATCAAACGGGATGACGGAACGATTCAAGCCGAGATGTTCTTTGTGGCTTACACCCTGGACGGTCAGGAAGCGAACCGCCGTCCGCTGACGTTCGCTTTCAACGGCGGTCCGGGATCCGCTTCCGTTTGGCTCCACATGGGCGCGCTAGGTCCGAAGCGCGTGGTCCTGCAGCAGGACGGGTTTATGCCCGCGTCGCCGTACCGCGACGAAGACAATCAGTACACCTCCCTCGACAAGACGGACCTGGTGCTTGTCGACGCAATCGGAACCGGGTTCAGCCGTGCAGCGAACAACGAGCTTTCGAAGAAATTCTGGGGAGTGAAAGGCGACATCGAAGCATTCGGAGAGTTCATCCGCTTGTACATTTCCCGATACGACCGCTGGACCTCTCCGCTATACATGCTGGGCGAGAGCTACGGAACTACGCGCGCCGCCGGAGTCGCAGGATATCTATCGGAACGAGGCATATCGTTCAACGGCATCATGCTGCTTTCGACGGTACTAAACTTCGAAACGCTGGAGTTCACCAAGACCAACGATCAGCCCTACGAACTCATTCTGCCTACGTACACGATGATTGCCGCCTATCACAAGAAGTTGGCGCCTGAGTTGATGCAAGATATGGCGAAGACCAGGCAAGAGGTGGAGCAATGGGCGTCGACAGATTACGCGCTGGCCCTGTCCAAAGGGGATGCGCTCAGCGCGGCTGATCGCCAGAAAACCATCGACCAGCTTTCGCGCTACACAGGCCTTACAAAGGAAGTTGTCGACCAGGCAAACTTGAGAATCGACGTCCGCAATTTCACGCACTATTTGCTCATCGACCGCAAAACCCGCGTGGGCCGGCTGGATGGTCGCTTTACCGGTCCCGACCCGGATGGCTTGATGGACACGCCGTTCCACGATCCCACGAGCACTTCCATTCTTCCGCCTTACACATCGGTATTTAACAACTACGTAAGAACAGAGCTTGGCTATAAGAGTGACACGCCTTACCGTGTGTTCGCATTCCAAGCCGGTTCGGGATTTGAAAAGTGGGAGTGGGGATCGGCTATTGAAGGCTTTCCCGACACAGCCACCGCGCTCCGTCACGCACTTACGGGGAATCCATACCTGAAGGTGATGGTGATGGAGGGGTACTATGACCTGGCGACGCCGTACTACGCGGCGAATTTCACCTTCGATCACCTTGATCTACCGGCCGACTATCGTAAGAACATTTCGTTCACCACGTACGACGCAGGCCATATGGTGTACGTGGAGACGAAGTCACTGGCCAAGTTCAAGTCCGACGTCGGGAAATTTATCGACCAGACAATCGGCGGACAATAAGAAAATCAACTCGCCGGTTTCTCTCGAAGCAAATCATCGAGATCGCCAACCTTGTCGCTGAGCAGGTTGATCTTGCGGGCGAGTCCCTGGATATCGGAGGCGGCGCGGCGGTTGACGTCATAGTCGAGCTCGCTGCGCAGCCGATCTTTTTTGTCCTGTCGGTTCTGGCTCATCATGATGATGGGTGCCTGGATGGCCGCCAACATGGATAGAAAGAGATTTAGAAGAATGAAGGGATATGGATCCCAGGCAGACCGTCCGAGGCGAACGTTGATGATGGTATAGGTGACCAGCACGAAACAAAACGTCAAAATGAACGTCCAAGACCCTCCGAACCGCGCGACCTGATCGGCAACACGCTCGCCAATCGTCTCCTCTTCATCAATCACTTCATTCGGGTGTCGATTAGCCCGAACTCGTACCAGCTGATGAGAGGCGTGGTACTGTTTGCCGATCACGGCCAACATGTCCATGCCAGCGAGCGGTTTCCGCTCAAGAAGGATGGAGATGTCTTGCCGGTCGACCTCGAC
This sequence comes from Terriglobales bacterium, assembly GCA_051984555.1. Classification (GTDB taxonomy): domain Bacteria; phylum Acidobacteriota; class Terriglobia; order Terriglobales; family Acidobacteriaceae; genus Gp1-AA122. The sequence goes on from JBPYEW010000189.1 coordinate 14,317, forward strand.
ACATTTAGATTCTTCGAGCGCGATTGCCTCGGTTTGATGAGGCGTCTGCTCCAGCATGGAAGCGAACCCGAAGAATTGACCGGGCGCGGGCTCGTCGATGACGACCTCCTGCTGATCCTGATCCACGGTGCTGACGCGCACTCTGCCGGAAACCAGAACGTAACCGCGTCCGCCGGCATCACCCATCTTGTAAATTCGCTGGCGGGGTGAAAATGTTTTGAGCTCAACCTGGCCGGCTAATACGGCACTTTCTTCCTCATCCAGGAGAGAGAAAAGAGGAACATGCTTTAGGACCTCGGGGCTGCAGACCATGCGCTTACCTCACCATCGGGGATGTCTAAAAGAGTCTACAAAACATTCACTGCCGAATTCGTGAATAAGCAGAGCAGACGTCCGATACTGGACCCAAGCATTGACAGAAGGCCTCTGGATGCAGACACTGCTGCATTCAACTCTCTTCGGGAGCCAAGAATGAATCGTGTACTCGTGCTTTTACTTTCGCTGCTGGCAACCGTCAGCTTTGCCCAGCACCCTGCCCCAGTTCCAGCCCCCAATACGCCGCCTAAGATCACGTACATCCTGGTTGGGAAGCTGTTTGATGCCGCCTCTGACAATGCGCGCGAAAGCGCAGTCATCGTCGTTGAAGGAGAACGGATCAAGGCCGTCGGATCGGCCGCCGAAATCAAGCTGCCGTCCGGAGCGAACGTAATCGATCTCACGAACGCGACGGTTCTGCCCGGCCTTATCGATTGTCACACTCATTTGAGCTATCGCGCCGACCGCTACGACGAGATTTACCATTTTAAAGACAGTCCGTTTACCCATGCCTTCTTTGCCGTGGGAAACGCGCGCAAGACTCTCGAGGCCGGTTTCACCACGGTACGTGACGTGAGCTCACCGCCGTTTCTGATGGTGGATCTTCGCGATTCCATTAACCAGGGATTTACGGTGGGACCTCGCGTCGTCGCCAGCGGGCCGGGAATCTCGATCACGGGTGGTCATGGTGACTTGAACAACTTTCCGCCCGATGTGCAGGTCAGCATGTACCCGTCGGAGCGCGATTTCAGGATCGCCGATGGGGTGGATCAGATCCGCCACGTAGTTCGGGCGCAAATCAAATACGGTGTGGATGTGATCAAGATCATGTCGACTGGCGGTGTGCTCTCAAAAGGCGACAGTCCCGGTGCTCCGCAGTACACGCTGGAAGAACTCAAAGCGGCCGCAGAAGAAGCGCACATGGCAGGTCGCAAGGTCGCGTCTCATGCGCACGGTGCGCAGGGAATTAAGAATGCCATCCTGGCCGGCATCGATTCGATTGAACACGCCAGTCTTATCGATGACGAGGGAATCCGTCTTGCCAAAGAACATGGCACCTATCTTGTGATGGATATCTATAACGACGACTACCTCCTGAACGAAGCCACAAAGTTCGGACTACCGCAGGAAAACCTCGATAAGGAACGAATGGTTGGACAGCTTCAGCGACAGAACTTCGAGAAAGCGGTAAAGGCTGGAGCGAAGATGGCATTCGGCACCGATGCGGGTGTCTATCCCCATGGCGATAATGCTAGGCAGTTCTACTACATGGTGAAGTTCGGGATGACCCCGGCGCAGGCGATCCGCGCTGCAACCTTCAACGCCGCCGACCTGATCGGCCGATCCAAAGACGTAGGGACGCTTGAGGCCGGGAAGTACGCCGACATCATTGCCGTCAATGCCGATCCGCTGGCCGACGTTCGCGCCTTGGAGAATGTGAGCTTCGTGATGAAAGGCGGGGTTGTGTACAAGAACCTGGCGGCAAGTCCCCGAAAAGCTGGGCAATCCGCGGCAGGTGACTGAAGTCACGGGCTTTCAGCAATGGACGGCAGAACTCTCCCCTCGGTCTCGGGTTAAATGAATCGAGTGGGGAGGGCACCTATGCGGAAGGCAAAGCTATTGTCATTGGTATTCTTGCCGTTCCTGATCATGTCGGTGGCTTGGGGCCAGGCAGATGCGAAGCCTGCCCATGATATGTCGCAGATGGGCGACATGAAAGACATGCCCGAAGAGGCCGAAGGCGCGGTCGGTGCCGAGCACGTGATGCACTCGATGGAGAACCGCCACATGGACATGGGTCCGCACATGAAGATGACCAGCTTGCGCGAGCCCGCGGCGGGCGATCAGGAACGTGCGGAAAAGATCGTTGCCGGGGCGAGGACGGCTGCCGAGCGCTACCGTGATTATCATGCAGCGCTAGACGATGGCTTCAAGATATTCCTGCCAAACGTCCCTCAGAAGCAGTATCACTTCACCAGCCGTCGTAATGCGATCGAGGCGCAGTTCCGTTTTAATCCCGATCGTCCAACGTCGTTGCTTTACGAAAAACAAGGAGACGATTACAAGCTGATCGGCGTGATGTATACGGCACCCAAGCGGATGAGCGAAGACGACCTCAATAAACGCATTCCGCTCAGCATCGCGCAGTGGCACGAACACGTAAACCTGTGTTTCCCTCCGAAGGATCGCCGAGTGGAGGTATTGGGTCCTCACCCGCAGTTCGGCCTAGCCGGATCTATCGACACCAAGAACGCCTGTGATGCGGCTGGCGGGAAGTTCTACCCGATCGTCTTCAACTGGATGGTGCACGTCTATCCTTTTGAACGCGACATGCAGAGTATCTGGGACGTCGATCGCCAGCATGACCGTCACGACGGCGATTAGCGAGTTTGCCTTCTCCAATTGGCGCGAGATACCCTGAGTTGGCATGCATGATCGCCTGTTCAATCACAGCAAGGCACACAAATTAGAGGATCCGGCGCGGCGTATTTGGATGCCGATTGACCGAGTGTTAGAGGCGATGGACCTGAAGCCCGGGACCTCGGTTGCTGACATTGGCGCCGGAACCGGGTACTTCGCCATTCCTCTGGCGGAGAAAGTAGCTCCCGACGGGAAGGTGTTTGCCGTTGATGTTCAGCAGGAGATGCTGGATCTGCTCCAAAACAAGCTCAAGTCTGCGGGTTCGCCGACAAATATTGAACTACGGAAGGGCGAGGCAAATGAGACAACGCTGAATGACGGCTGCGTCGAAGTCGCGTTCCTGGCGAACGTCTGGCATGAAATCGATGATCTGCCGTCGGTCCTTCGAGAGTTGCGTAGGATCCTCACAAGATCTGGCCGCTTGGCGATTCTCGATTGGCGCGCCGACGTGGCGTCGCCTCCGGGACCTCCCCAGGAGCACCGGATACCCTCAGCTGACGTCGTAAGCCTGCTATCTGATGACGGCTGGAATCCAGGTTCCCCGATAATGATTGGCGAATTCAGCTACCTGATTCGCGGTCGTCGCCCCGGATCTTAAAGTCAGCGTGGCTGGCGACGGCACGGAAACGTCCGTAGAATTGAGCCACCGGGGCCGCGTTAGATCAAGAATCGCTGGATGCGCTCTTGTATGCTCGGGCAAGGATTCGTTAGCGCCGCTTTAGTGGTTGCATCAAGTTCATACGCGAATGATCGGTTTAATTTCCATCATTGTGGTTGGCTTCTTCCTTGGGATGCGGCATGCGACCGATCCTGACCACGTTATTGCCGTAAGCACGATCGTTTCACAACAGCGAAGTGCGAAACGTGCTGCCTGGATAGGCATCTTCTGGGGACTTGGGCACACAGTCACCATCTTTGTCGTAGGCACTGCGATCATTCTTTTTAACATCGTGATCCCTGTCAGGCTGGGCCTCGCGATGGAACTGTCGGTTGGCGTGATGTTAATCGTGCTCGGCGCCTGGAACCTGAGCAGTTTCATGCGCCATGTGCCCGAAGTTGCCGGAAGTGGGACCCCAACGCATGCGCACTCCCATCCGCATAGCCACGGCGATTACATCCACTCGCATCCTCATCATCATGAGCCCGAAGTTCATCCCCACACGCCCGAGCAGAATCCTCTGGCGCGCCTTGACCGGCGTCTCGGTCGATTGAGCCTGTATCAGGTTCTCCGTCCGCTGATCGTTGGCATTGTGCATGGACTGGCGGGATCAGCCGCGGTGGCCTTGCTGATACTGGCGACCATTCACAATTCGACTTGGGCCATCCTCTATCTGCTCGTGTTTGGAATCGGCACGATTGCCGGGATGATGCTCATTACCGTAAGTGTGGCTTCGGCTTTCCATTTTGTGGGGCACCGGTTTGAGGCGTTTGGACGAAGGCTCGCGCTCGTATCAGGACTGATCAGCGTAGGGTTCGGCGTCGTCCTCGCCTACGAGATCTGCGTTGTACAAGGACTATTTGCGGCGAATCCGCACTGGACACCCCACTGAGGGTTAGAGATATTGGACGCGGTAAAAGTGAAGCACCCTCAGGAGTCGCCGGTGCGTGGCCACGATTCCTTATGGGGCAGATCCGAAGACCGTCTTGCCACCGACCACGGTCCACAACACTCGAGTTTCGCGCGCCTCTTCGGCACTCACGGTGAGGACGTCGCGATCTACCAAAGCGAAGTCGGCCTGCTTGCCCGGAAGAATCGAACCGATGCGGTCCTGTTCTCCCAAAGCCTGAGCGGCATTGCGGGTATACGCGTACAACATAGCTTCGCGCGGCACACGCTGACTGGCGTCCAGGACTCCCATAGGTCCTTTCCGCGTTTCGGCTTCGTAGATGGCGTAAAAGATGTTCGCCGTCGACACCGGCCAGTCGCTCGCACCCGCGATGATGCCCCCTTCGTCAAGCAGAGAACGAGCCGGATATTGCCATGCGTAGAGCGATGGATCGATGTGCGGTTTGACGAGCTCAATCGTATCTGTCATCGCTCGGGCCCAGTACAGTTGGAACGACGCAATGACCCCTAGTTCATGGAATCGGGGAATATCCTCGGGCCTGATCAGTTGCAAGTGAGTGATGGTGTGAGGCAAACCGGAATTTCCGTTCGCTTTGCGGGCCGCTTCGATGCCGTTGAGGGCTTCGGTTACGGCCTGATCGCCGATGGCATGAACGTGGACGATCATGCCCTGCCTGTCGGCCGCAACAGCGATCTTGGCGAACTCCGCAGGATTAAAGAGGAGTTCTCCATTCTTACCGCTCGTGCGGTATGGCTTCGAGAGAAACGCTGTTTGGGACGGGTACTCGAGCACTCCGTCGGCGAAGACCTTGATGCCGACGACTTTGAAATCGGGCAAATTTTTCAACTTCTCCCGCCAGTCGAGTGCTTTCGACAGTTGCTGATCCGGATGTCCTTTCTTGAACTCGATTACCGGCAGAGCGGCGACGTGTGACTTCAATTGACCGTTATCAGCGAGTGCTCTGTATGCGTTGAGAATCGGGTCGCTTGCCGCTGGGTCGAGCCATGCCGTGATTCCCAAGCTATGCATGTGTTCGACGGCCGCTCTGGCCGCCGCCAGCATTCTCTCGTCGTTGGGTTTGGGAACAACCTGGTTGACCTTGTCTACTCCGGCATCGACCAAGAAGCCGTTCGGTTCGAAGTCTTCGCTGTAGCCGTAATATCCGCGGCCCACTGCATCGAGGCTGCGGATGAATCCCTTGTTGACGCCCGCTCGATTCAGGAGCGCCTTGTTAGCCCACGCGGTATGGCCATCCATTCCGTGCAGGAGAACTGGCTGACCTTGGTAGGTATTGGAATTGAAGCGTTCGTTCAGTTCCTTATTCTTCGACCAAAACGCCAGCGGAACACCACTGACGATCAGGATGTCGCCCTGCATGCCACGGCCGCTCTTTTTGGCGTCGCCGGCAAAGGCAACCAATTCATCCATCGAACTCACCTTCTCTCCAATCTCAGCCGAGATCAAAGTGAGTCCCCCATCCACTGCATGACAGTGGCTATCGATGAATCCGGGCATTAGAAGATTTCCCTTGAGATCGACCCTGACCGCGCCGTTGCCGACGGCTCTTGAGACATCGCCCAGACTGCCGACGGCAACAATCTTGTCGCCTCGGATAGCGACGGCTTCGGCATACGGATGCCCGGGTTCTCCTGTGAATACCTTTGCGTTGTACAACACTTGCTCGTCCGCCCCCGCCGCGAACACGGTTAACTGAAAGAGAACGACAGCCAGAAGCGCGATTTTCCATGTGCGCATATAAAATGCCTCCCTGTTAGCAAGCCGGATTCACTGAACATCCACTTTGAGACTTTCGCAAAGCATCCAGAACCACCGCGCTCTCCGAAGAAAGCAGCCTCACCACAAAACCAGCCTCGCAGATTGCCCATGCAAATTCGCATTTACGGGTTATCCATACTGTGATAACTTTGCGCGCTCGTGAAGCCCCTTGGCTGTGGCTTCGACAGGCGGGCATTTCGACGCGATTGCTGATTGCGTTCCGACAGCCAAATTACGGCAAATATTACTTACATGCTTCAATTTTCAACTGACTGGGTCCCCTTGTCTGACCGCTTCGAAGCATGGCAGTGGAATGCTCAGAAGATCTGTGGCGACTGTCGTTTCCGGTTTCCTCGCATCTCGTCCTTCCATGGTTCCATCAGGGCGCGAACTATCGGGCACCTGCAGTTAACCCGATTTTCTTCGAGTGCTCTCTCCTTTAGAAAAAATCCTCTAGACTTGCCGTTGTTTGAAAACATTTCTTACGTCGTGATCACTCAATTGCGAGGGACGCAGGCCTACAGCCAGGGTGACGCGATGACCGTTCTTCAACCCCGGGATACCACGATCATCAATTCTGCGATTCCCTGGTCTTCCGACTCGCCCGAGGACTGCGCGCGACTGTATGTCCGCGTGCCAGCCTGGCTGATGCAGGACCGATTGAAGTCACGTCATCTCCCAACGGGACGGCGAATCGAGGGCCACGTAGGGCTCGGAAGCGCCTTGTTTGGCTTGGCCACATCACTGTATGAGCAGACCCTCGGCGAACCGGGGGACCAGCCTACATCGGAACTCGAGGCGTTCTTCCACATCCTTGCCGCCTGTCTTGGACTCCGTTTGTCAGACTCGACCTGTCCACCCCGGAATTTGCCGGTCCGTATTGAGTCGTTCATCAACTCTCATCTGAGTGACCCTGCTCTTGGCCCGGCCGGGATCGCCGCTGATGCGCAGATTTCGACCCGTCACTTGCATCGTCTGTTTGCCAAAAATGGCAGAACCGTTTCGGATTGCATCCGCGAGCGCCGCCTGCTGGCGTGCAGGCGCGATTTGATTGATCCCCGCCTCGACGGACAAAGTATTACTGAAATTGCGTTCTCGTGGGGATTCTGCGACTCGGCTCATTTCAGCCACTCGTTCAG
>JBPYEW010000190.1:0-42636 GCA_051984555.1 Terriglobales bacterium
TCCATGAGTTCTTTTTTGTTTACCAACAGCAGCATGAAGACGAGCACGAACGGCAAGACGATGCCATTGACGACCTGGGAAAGTAGAAGGATCGTGATAAGCGGGGCTTTTGGAATCAGCACAATGCCCGCGCCGGCTGCGATCAGAATCGTGTACATCCAATAAAACACTGGAGCTTGCCCGAACTTTTGACCTACTCCGGACTCAAATCCCAGCCCTTCACAAACCGTGTAAGCGGTTGATAACGGCAGAATCGAAGCCGCAAACAAAGAGGCATTGAATAGACCCATGGCAAAAAGGATGTAGGCGAACTCTTTTGCCAGTGGTTTGAGGGCTTGTGCCGCGTCTGCGGCATCACTGATATTCCGGTTGCCATGAAGGAAGATCGTGGCCGCGCAGGTCACGATGATGAACCATGCCACCAGATCGGTGAAGAAGCATCCTACAATTACGTCCCAACGCGAGAGCTTGTAGTCGCGCCTCGTCACCCCTTTTTCAACAATCGAGGACTGCAAGTAGAACTGCATCCAGGGGGCTATCGTCGTTCCAACTAGACCGATCACCATGAACAGGTAGTCTTGTTGGCGAAACATCTTTGTGTCCGGAATCTTGACGGTAGCCAAAAGGGATTGACCCCAGTCCGGCTTCGCAAAAAAACCAGCGAACAGGTAGGCGATATAGAAGCCCGAAGCAGCTAGAAATATCTTCTCCACACTGCTGTACTGGCCTTTGACCACAATCAGCCAGACGATCACAGCGCAGATTGGCACGGTGTAGTAGCGCGAAAGACCAAATAACTCAAGGCTCTCGGCAATACCGGCAAACTCCGCACAGACATTGCCGAAATTCGTGATCAGGATTCCCAGCATCATGAAGAACGTGATGCGGAACCCAAATTCTTCTCGGATGAGATCGCTTAAGCCCTTACCCGTGACGGCGCCCATGCGCGCCGACATCTCCTGCACGACCATCAGGGCGATGGTGGTGGGAATGATCGTCCACAGGAGAGCATGGCCGTACTTCGCCCCCGCTGCGGAATAGGTGAAGATTCCGCCTGCGTCGTTGTCGACGTTCGCCGTAATGATGCCCGGTCCAATAACGGACGCAAAGATCAGGATCCGGGTCTTCCAACGCCTCAGGAATCGTCTCATTGGCTAATACGGGGGCCATAAACGGTTAAGTGACGGTTCAGAATAAATGTACTTATCGAATCTGGGAAGAGACTAAACCTGCCGCGGCAAAACGTTTTTCGACCATCAGGGAAGTGGCAGCGTGCTCGCGTCGACCACCAAACGGAAGGGCATCACAGCTTTTGCCGAAGAAGGCTAATCACATCATCAGAGGTAATGACGCCCGCCAGCCTACTTTCCTCATCGACGACCGGCAGGGTAAGCAGGTTGTATTTATCGAACAGTTCGGCAACCTCGTTCTCTTTCGCCTCGGGATGACACGAGATCAGGGGTTCCTGCGTTAACGACATCAAGGACTCATCGCCTTGAGCCAGGACAACCTTTGCCAGCGGAACCATGCCGATCAATTTACCCTGCTCATCCACGAGAAATAGCGTGCTGACCGTCTCCACGCCACCCTCGTAGTTCCGTAGCGCATCGATTGCATCGTTGACGGTCGCATCCGGTCCCAGCGCGATGTACTCGGTCGTCATGCGTCCGGCAGCGCTGTTTTCCTCGAATTCCATCAGCTCCGAGACTTCCTCGCGTTCCTCGGGCTGCATTTCTTCGAGAATTTCTTCGGTTCTCTCTTGCGGGAGGTCGGCGAGCAGGTCGGCCGCCGCGTCCGGGTCCATTTCCTCCACGATATCGGCCACTCGGTCCGAGTCCAGCGACTCGACGATCGCTTTCTGTAGCTTGGGTTCGACCTCCTCGAGTGCCTCGGCGGCCACTTCTTCGTCCAACGTCTCGAAGACGGCCTCGCGCTCGCTTGGCGCTAATTCCTCAATAATGTCCGCAATATCGGCCGGGTGAAGTTTGGCCAGACGTTCATTGGAAATTTTCAGCTTTATCCGACGCGCCGGGTCCGTTTCCACCACGTCGACAAATTCCCATGGAATGGCCCGGGGCGGAATCCGCCGGAGCAGCGCCTGCAACGCTGGATGCGGGACCAACCCCTTCAGAAGCCGCCGCAGCGCTCCCCGTGCTCCGACATCCACCGATCCGACTTTCAGCAAGACTCCCTTTTCACCACCTTCTTCATGAAGATCGACGTCGTTAACACGGACTACCTTCCGGCCATTTACATCGATAACCTGCTGATCGAGCAGGTCGCGCTCGAGGAGAAAAAGGCCTTCGATGCCAGAATCCGGAGACCATTCACTAATGGCAGAACCAGCTTGTACCACTCTGTCGATCGACTTCACTGAAGAGCATGGCAGCAGTCGGGTCCCCGTTTTGGTCTTGATGATCAGAGTAGATACGCGGGCCCGGTCGTCCTGGGGAGTGATGGCCACTTCCCGCACACGTCCGCCCATCGCGCCGGCCGAGTCGTAGACTGGCGCTCCCAGCAGTTCCGTCAGCGACAACGTGTGGTTCATTGCAATCGCAGAATACTCAACTCGTGCCCCAGAATCCACAAGTACTGGCGTTCCATTGTCGGCCGGACTGCCGCCCGCCACATACGTGCGCCCGGCGAGAATTACTCCAAAACATTGACAATCCTTGCATGGACAGGCAAACTACCGGATTCGCCGGGTCTTATTGATTCTGCTAACCATGAGCCAACAACGGGTCTCCTACACGCTGGATTCAACTTTGGAGACCGTCAACAGCGCTGAGCAAACCGCCAGTAAAATGGCGGCGGATTGCGGTTTTGATGACGATGACGTCATGAAAATCGCCATGGCGGTCCGTGAGGCTGCCGTAAACGCGGTCTTGCATGGCAATGCCTATGACCCGGGCAAGAAAGTGAAGCTCGATTTTGAGCGGACCGGCCGTGATCTGGTGATCACAATCCGCGACCAAGGTAAGGGAATCGACCTGAAGGCCATTCCCGATCCACTGGCGCCGGAAAACCTGCTCAAGACGTCGGGCCGGGGAATCTTTTTAATACGCTCGTTTATGGATGAGGTGGAGATCCACCCCTCCCAGGCGGGCACCGAAATCAAACTCGTCAAGCACGTCCACGGTCCAGCCGCGGGCGGTAAGGAGGCTTCCCAGTGACCATGAAGAGCAGCACCCGTCAGGTCGATGGCGTCACCATTGTGGATCTCAGCGGCCGCATTACCCTCGGGGAGGGTAGCGTGGTCCTCCGCGACACGGTGCGCGACATCCTTGGCAAGGGCAACAAGAAAATCCTTCTCAACCTCGGCGATGTGAACTACATCGACAGCTCGGGTATCGGCGAGCTCGTCAGCGCTTTCACCACGGTTCGCAACCAGGGCGGCGAACTCAAGCTGCTCAACCTCACCAAGAAAGTTCACGACCTGCTGCAGATCACCAAGCTGTATACCGTCTTCGACGTGAAAGACGACGAAGCGACAGCCGTGAAGTCGTTCACCAAGTAGTTTCCTTCCAGCGTCCACTTCCGCGAAGGATCGCTACCGGCCAGCTAGGTAGGGATCCTTCGGGATGCACTCCTTTCCTCCATTCACAACTGTTCCCATCCGGCGTTTTGCTTCGTCCACCGCGACGTGTGCTAGCGTAGAGTGTTTTCGGCGGTCGCTGTTTGCATCGAAGCCGCAGCCAAGGAGGCCCATGAAAGCAGTTCGAATCCATGAATATGGCGGGCCGGAAGTCCTGCGCTACGAAGACGTCCCTGATCCCATTCCGCGGAAGGATCAGGTGCTCGTCCGGGTACGAGCCTGCGCCATGAACCATCTCGATTTGTGGGTACGGAAGGGAACTACGCGATCGCCCTTACCGCACATTCCCGGAAGTGACATTTCCGGCGATATCGTCGAAGTCGGAGAATATGTAACCGGTCTGAAGAAGGGGCAGCGGGTGCTCCTGGCGCCCATGCATTTTTGCAATCACTGCGCCCATTGCATGGCCGGCCATCAGAACATGTGCCGTCAATTCACCGTGCTTGGAAACGGTGTAAGCGGTGGCGATTGTGAATTAATGGCTGTTCCGGCCTCTATCGTAATCCCGATCCCCGAAGAACTCGATTACAACGAGGCAGCCAGCGTGCCCCTTGTATTCGTGACCGCATTTCATATGCTGACGGGACGTGCCTCGATTCGGCCCGGACAAACTGTGCTCGTTCTTGGGGCTAATTCCGGGGTCGGTATCGCCGCCATCCAGATCGCAAAGTTATTCAATGCCACTGTTATTGCCACTGCTGGAAACGAAGAGAAAATTCAGAAAGCTATGCATCTCGGCGCCGACTATGTGATCAATCACTATCGTTGCAAGATTTCGGAAGAAGTGAGAAAGATTACGAACCGCGAGGGTGTTGATGTCGTTGTTGAGCACGTCGGGGCTGCCACCTGGGATGAAAGCGTGAAGTCACTCAAGCCCGGAGGCACTATCGTGACCTGCGGTGCAACGACCGGTCCAGAAGTGAGGGTCGATCTGCGTTTCCTCTATTCCAAGCAGTTCAACCTGCTTGGCTCCTACATGGGAACAATGGGCGAGTTGAATGAAGTTTTGAAGCACGTTTTCAGTGGCAGAGTGAGCCCTGTTGTCGATCAAGTCTTCCCGCTTAGCGAGATTCGTGCCGCTCACGAATACATGGAAAAGAGCGAGATGTTCGGGAAAATCGTGCTGAATCCTTGATCATACCTACCAGAGGGACTGAGAACGGAGCGGCTTCTTCTTTGTCTCTCCGTGACCCCTTGTCTCCCTTCTGAAATAGGCTACTGAATCAGCAAAATGCGCCGACGAGGATAGTGATTTAAAATAGATTGGATGGCACGCAGACTTTCATTCGGATCTTACGTAGACATTGAGGACGGCAAAAAGGTCGTCAAGGAACTCACCTACGGCAATCCCACGCCGGAAGGTGTCGTTCTCACCACCCTCGATTCGGCCGTGAACTGGATGCGCAAGAACTCCATCTGGCCAATGACTTTCGGGCTGGCCTGTTGTGCCATCGAGATGATGTCGATGGGCGCGTCGCGTTTCGACATCGCCCGTTTCGGAGCCGAGGTCTTTCGGCCCTCACCCCGCCAATCAGACCTGATGATCATTGCCGGACGCGTGTCTAACAAGATGGCTCCCGTCATCCGGCAGCTTTGGGAGCAGATGCCCGAACCCAAGTGGGTAATCTCAATGGGTGCCTGTGCTACTTCCGGCGGAGTGTTCAATAATTACGCCCTGGTGCAAAGCGTTAACCAGGTTATTCCAGTGGACGTCTATGTTCCCGGCTGTCCGCCTCGCCCGGAGCAACTGATTTATGCCATTAACCTGCTGCAGGATAAGATTCAGCAGGAACGCGGAACAGTGAAGCGAGCCCTCAACATCGGCCCCGATGCAAACACCTAGTCCGGTGTTATGTGTCGGCTGATTTTCCCATTCCTGCATTCAGACCTTCGACATTCCCGGTAATCGCTAACGACTAAGGGCTCGGTACGTCTATGATCGCGGTCGATCATGAAATTCATCCAGAAGCCCTTTTTTGCTCTGGTAGTCGTGCTTCTTGGGATTGCGACCCTTGCTTCCGCCCAGGAGCCGGGCTCCCAAATCCAAGCAGAAATCCAGCGCCTGCGAGCGATCCTCAAGGAAAATCCTTCCGCTCCAAATTCGGATTTCGCCGGCGTCAACTCCTCGATTGACGAACAGTTAAGGGCGGCTGAGGAATCGGTAAAGCACAAGCAGCCCTATCTGGCTTTGGAGAAGCTGGGGCATGCCACCGATCTACTCCGAGGTTTAGAAGCACAGAGAAACAATGCCGAAATCCTCAAGAACGGCTTGCCCGCTTTCGAATCGCAGTGGGGACAGGCAAGTCTGCGGCTTACTGCTTTAGATAAGCAGGCCCATGATCATGACTGGCAGGGCATTCCGGTCGCGGTTCGAGCGCTCGCGGAATCCGCCCAAGGCAAAGCGATCCCGCTGTTGGAAGGCGGCCGAGGTTTCGCTACATCAACTAAGCCTCAGGATGGCCTGTTCTACGTCGGCCAGGCAAAAGGTGAAGCAGAGTTCGCCGCGTTCTGCTCTGCTTTGAAACTTCAGAGCACTCGCACAGCATTGCCCTTCCGATCTTTTTTGCCTGAATTGCAGGCACTCCAACAAAAGACCAACGAGGCGTTTCGGCCTCCCCGCTCAATTGACCTTCATTCGCGATTCATTGCACTGAATTCGACGATCAAGCTTGCCCAGGAACTCGATTCATCCGAGTTTTACGCCGGCGCTCTCTACGAGTATCTGGAAGCTATTCGGCACTTTGCGATGCTGGATGCCGCCTTACCCGACATAAAACAGAAGACTGAACTGAAAAAGCTGGTCGCCGAGCAACAGCGCAAGTTATCCGAGTCCCAGCAGGACGACTCTATAGCTGAGCTGTTCATGCAACGGGCCGGTTCGCAGATCGAACACGCGGACGGCTCCGCGCCGACAGAGGATGAATGGAGAAGCACGCAAGTCATCATCACCTCTGTCTTGCCCGCCTATTACGCCGCCCTGAAGCCGGCAACTCCCGCACAGCGAGCCTCAGGAAAGACCGTCAACCTCACCCTCGTGCGATGGCCCTATACCTGAAACATCTCCGACCCAGCAAGTTTGCTGGTACAGGAAGTCGCGGCACAGTACCCGGGGAAGGTCACGTTTGTCAGTGAAAACTTCGGTGGCTCCAAACTTGCCGAACGCTACGGGGTGAAGGGCTACCCGGCAGTGTTCGTCGATGACGTGCTCGTGGCCGTTCCCAGGGACTTCGGCTACTTCGGAGAGGTGGAGGGCACTGGCCGATACGCTCCGTGGAAAAATGCCGACAACCAGGCTAAGTTCAAGGCAGATCTCACTCGGATGATCGACCTGATTTTGGCCGGCAAGAAAGACCTCGTAGCCCAGGAACACCCTGCGACACCCGGTAATCTCCATGAGATCTCCGAGCTTCCTAAGCTCAACCTGACCGACCTCTCCGGCCATCCCATCACCGCCGAAAAGCTCGCTGGCCGTGCTGTGCTGGTGGAGTTCTGGGCCACCTGGTGTCCACCTTGCCGCTCCACGCTCCAATGGCTGGGTGACCTGAAGAAGAGGCATGGCGACAAACTGGACGTCCTCGCTCTCGCGGTGGAATCTCCCGATGATCAAATCAAATCGATGTCGGGATCGCTAAGCCAGGATCTGCACTGGGCGGTTACCGATGCAAATACCGCACGCGCATTTGGGGACATCACCTCAGTGCCGACGATGTTTCTCTTCGACAAGCAGGGTAAGACGGTTCGGGTGCTCTACGGCGCTCCCCCTGACCTTCACGACCAGGTAGAACAGGCGATCACCAAGGTGCTCGACTAACGGTTCGGTCAGTGGCCCGTCGCGGTTGCCATCGCCATCTTTTTGCGCGCGGAAGCAACTTCCGGCCGTTCATCTCCCACAGCGATCTCGGTCAGCTTTCGTCGATATTCCGCTGCCGCCGCACTGTCTCCTGAAGCCTCGGCTGCTTCTGCGGCCCCATTGAGCGCGTTAAAACGATTGGGTGCGACCTTCAGAACGGCTTGGTAAGCGGTCAATGAGTCCTGCGGTTTCTTCTCCAGCAAATACAGTTCGGCTAGCATTTCACGCGCGGGTGTCACAGCGCCGGGCGTTACCGCATGCTTGTCCATGCTTTCTTCTAGTTCAGCCGCGGATTGCATCAGAGACAGACCTTCAGACTTGCCACGCTTCTCGGCAATCCATGCGGCTACTTCGCGTCTTTGCACTTCGATCTGGTTCGCCCAATAGACGTTATTTTGTTTGGCCGTTACGTCGTGCAATTCGGCAAGTTTTTGCTCAGCTTCGCCGGCTCGATCAATGTTCCCACTGCGAGCGCTTCCCACACCTATGGCGGCCCACGTAATTGCCTGCGCCCACGGAACCCCTTCGGTGCGAACTTGAAGTTTGGTGGCATCTTCCCAGTTGCCAAGCTCGACCGCGTTCCGCGCCGGAATGGCAGCCGCCGCATAATCACCAGTAAGCGTGAGATCCCCGAGGGGAGGCAGTGCCCGCATCTCCTCGAGCACGGCTCGAGCTAGCTTGACCCGGCCGCTCTGCAGATAGGCATACTCCAGGTAATCCATCGCGTGCAGATGCTGATCACGGGCCTCGGCGCCTTTGGAAGTCGGTTCCGCGGCTGCGGCGAGTTCAGCCGACCGCTTATTCGAATCGATCGATTCCTCCCATGAGCCTACCCGCGTGAAGATGTGCGAAGGCATGTGATTCGCATGTGCCGAAGCGGGCGCGATCTTGGCGTACATGCGGGCTGCCGGCAGTCCCTGTTGGGCCAGGACCGGGTTGTCGTAACAGTGGATCAAGTAGTGTGCAATGCCGGGATGGTGCGGCTGCTTTACGAAGAGCGGATCCAGAATCTCTCCGCATTTGCGTTGGTTGGCGAATGCCTTGTCGGTCTTGGGAGCGGTGATGGCCAGCGTAAGTGCGTGGAAGATTGCGGCTTCGCTGTCGTCCGGATTAGCCGCCTGCAAAGCCGCCATCTTCTGTTCGAATGCTTTGGCGTTGGCGGTCCTGTCCTGCGAATCTTCGCGATAGACTTCGGCTAGCGCATCGATATACGACTTTTCGCGGGGGGTAGTCTGCTTGTTCGACGCGGCAACACTCTGTGCTTTGTGAAGCGCCTCGCGACCCGCCGCCGTGTCACCGTTTTCCCAGAGTCCATGGTAATGGGACATCGCAATACCCCAATGCGCCATCGCGCACTGCGGATCTCGCGCCGAGATCTGCTGAAATGCATTCCTCGCATCTTCGTACTGGAACGAATGCAACAGGGCAACCGCGCGGTTAAAGTCTTGCTGAACCGGCTGGGCGCAGGACGTCAGGAAGTGAACGGAACCCACCTCTTCGTCCGTGAGCGCATGGTTATGGTGACTCTCATCTGCGAATGCTGGAATCATCGCTAAACACAGCAGGGCAGCCAAGGTAATCGGTCGCATGTGCCTCCTTGTGCTGTAACGGAGAATCGAGGAAGTGGTCAGTATTCTACCGCGAATCCACCGACAAAGGTTCGCTTCAACAAAAATGGCGCGGAAGAACTCCGCGCCTCGTTAGAGAGCTTGAAAATTATTTGAAGACGTTGAAGGCGACGTCGGCAATTATGTTCGTTTTGCGATTGACGATCAGAATATTGGTGCCGATCATCACGCGCGAATAGTCCGGCGGTAATGCCGGCAATCTCCGATCCAGTTCGACTGGAAATGGCTGGCACTTCTTCTGCAACCCTGGGGGCAAGGTGCCATTCCGTGCCAATTGCTTTTGAAGCCCAGGAGGCAGGTTTCCGCCACGTTTCGCTAATCCCGGAGGCAACCCTCGTCCCTCACCGCCATAGTAATAGTCATGGACCACTTCACGATCGCGGTTGCTGAACACGATGCTGATATTCGTATGCCGGCCGCCGTGATCTCGATCGTACCCACGATCGTTCCCGCGATCATCATCATCGTCGCGGTATTGATGTTTTTGCTTGCCGTAGGCGTGGCCATTTCCCTGGCCATAGGACAAACAGGGAAGCAGGGAGACACAAAGTGCTCCCGCCAGGAAGAGTCTGCTGAAAGGACTGCGCATAAGTTTCCTCGTAACTTTATTGTCTTGTGAATCTGCCGGGATCACAAGGAAGCCTGCACAATCAGAAGTGCATGGACCCTCGAGCGCACAGTCGGCTCATAGCGTTAGCTTCAGCCTTAATCCCTTCCTGGCACGCAAGATGACTGAATATCGTCAGCATTTGTCACCAAGACATCGACACCGCAGGTTTTGAGCGTACGCCACACCTTCAAGACGATTCCACGCTGACCTTGCCACCATCGGCTTGCGGTATGCCTTTTGCGGGAAAGAAAGGCTATTCGTGCGTTACGTTTCCGGAACATGTCCTTACGGGCCAACCCCTTGTGATCCACGTCACGACCGCCCGTGAGGTCACTCACTGCTGTTCCGGTCATCCTTCGCGAACAATGAAGATGCAGATTGGGGTAGCTGCGAAGGAGGAACATCCGGATGTCAGGAGCTTCTGCCAACGGGCAATGCGGCAACCGGCAATTTCCGGCATCAGTGATCCGCCTGGTCACGCTTTCAATCCTGCTGTGGTTGATGTTCTCGGTTTCGGCGCTCGCAGCTCCTGCCAGGAAAACGGTCGTCCCTCCGAAACCGACGAATGAAGACTGCCTCGCTTGTCACAGCGACCCGACCATGACCAAGGAAGCTGATGGCAAAACGGTCAACATTTCGGTCAATCCCGATCACTTCAAGAATTCTATTCATAGCATGTTTGCCTGTGTGGACTGCCACACCGATGTGAAGACTTCCCCGCATGAAATCACGCCGGCAAAGCTATCGTGTGCGCAGTGCCATGCCGACCAGCAGGCCGCCTATGATCGGAGTTTCCATGCGGCTGCCCTTAAGCGTGGCGATTCGCAAGCCGCCACCTGTGTCAGTTGCCATGGCAGCCCCCACGAGGTTCTTGCCGTCTCGGACCCCAACTCAAAGGTCAGTCACGCCAACATTGCTGCCACATGCGGTACCTGCCACAGTCAAAAGTATGTGATGGAGGCGAGCGGCCACAGCAACCAGCCATTCTTGTCGTACGAAGAGAGCGTTCACGGACGCGCGGTTGCTTCCGGCTCCGATAAGGCGGCTGTCTGTGTTGACTGCCATGGTTCGCATGAGATTCTCTCCGCGAGCGATCCCAAGTCGTCAATCTTCAAGTTCAATGTACCGATGACTTGTGCCAAATGTCACAGCAGCGTGCAACATGAGTATGCGGCCAGTATTCATGGCCAGGCTATCGCTCGGGGGAACTGGCAAGCCCCAGTGTGCACCGATTGCCATGGCATTCACTCCATCAAGGCACATCTGGATCCGAACTCGTCGGTCTCCCCGCAAAACCTTGCGCGCGTGACGTGCGCGCGATGCCACGAAGGCGTCCGCCTCTCCCAGGAACTCGGCATACCTGGCGGGCGGTCCTCAACCTACCTGCAGAGTTACCATGGGCTCGCTTCAAAACTGGGTTCGCAAGTCGTGGCCAACTGTGCGAGTTGTCACGGCGTGCATAACATCCTGCCGTCCAGCGATCCGCACTCCACCATTAACAAGGCCAATCTGATAGCGACTTGCGGCCAGTGTCATCCCGGGGTCGGGGAGAAGTTTGTTACTGGAAAAGTCCACGTAGACGCGCCCTTGTCGGCCGACGTCGGCAGCAAGGCTGTGCGGTGGATACGCAAGTTTTATCTCGGCATGATTGCCGTGGTCATCGGTGGAATGCTGCTGCATAACTTCATCATCTGGCGGCGAAAAGCTTTACTCCGTAGGCGATCCGAACACCGCGCCGTCACTCGCATGACCCGTGTCCAGCGTTCTCAGCACATCGTGCTCCTCGTCAGTTTCTTCGTGTTGGTTCTCACGGGCTTCGCCTTGAAGTATCCGGATTCCTGGTTCGCCAGCATGCTTTCGCTCGGTGAAAAAGTACGAGGCATGACGCATCGCGCTGCTGGTGTACTGCTCATCGGCGCCGGCGTGTTCCATATTGTCTACGTCATCCTGACCCGCGGTGGCCGCAAACTGCTCCTCGACTTGCTGCCCGAGCCTAAAGATGCGGGAGACGTCTGGGGCACGATGCGTTTCTACTTGGGATTGACCAAGTCAAAACCCGAGTTCAAGCGATTCAACTACGCCGAAAAGGCGGAATATTGGGCACTCGTGTGGGGCCTGGTTGTCATGGCAGGAACCGGCATCATGCTCTGGGCGAAAGTCGCGGTCGGCAATCTACTGCCGCGTTGGTGGCTCGATATCGCCACGGCGGTGCACTTCTACGAGGCCGTTCTCGCCACGTTGGCGATCGTAGTTTGGCACTTCTACCAGGTCTTCTTGGATCCAGATGTGTATCCGATGAACTGGGCTTGGTGGGACGGGAAAACCTCGTTCGAACACTACCGCGAAGAGCATGCGCTCGACACGGAAACATTGCTCGAGGCGGCCCGCGCTGCGGCTCCCACGGTACCTTCCGACTCGGCTGCCACGGAATCTGCCGCAGTATCCGAATTGCCTGAGCCGGTCGAAGAAGAAGTGGGAGCCAGGCACGATTAATGCCGGCGGAATGTCTTCGCCGAAGCGTTGGGGTGTAGTAGATTCTGTCCGCAGTAACAGCTAGGCAGATTTTCTGTCTCGAAAACAGAACTAAGATTTTCGTCCCGGGGAATAATGGGCGCGTCAGGAGCGGAGCATGGCTAGCGATCGTGAAAGTAACGGATCAATACGGACGGCTGGTATCTCGAAGATACGTGAGCTGTTGCGGAATCCGATTTCCCTTGTGGGCGCCGCTCTGGCAGTCGTCAGCCTGGTAAACATCCTGTTCCTCTTCATGATCGACCTGATGTCGGACCACCCCAATCCCTACGTAGGGATTCTGGCCTACATGGCTGTCCCAGCTTTCTTCCTTGCCGGGCTCGCCTTGATTCCAGTCGGCGTTTGGTATGACCGAAGGCGACGACGGAACATTAAGCCGGGTGAAGAAGCTCATCTGCGGCTGGACTTCAGTGATCCCGGACAGCGCGGAGCGGTGGCCTTTTTTCTCGTCTTCGTCGTGGTGTTTGTCATGATGAGTGCCATTGGCAGCTACCGCGGCTACGAGTTTACCGACTCGGTGCAGTTCTGCGGACAGCTTTGCCACAGCGTGATGAGCCCGGAATTTACGGCCTATCGCCTCTCCCCGCATGCCCGTGTCGCCTGTGTGGACTGTCACGTCGGCGCGGGCGCAACCTGGTATGTTCGATCCAAGCTCTCGGGCGCGCGACAGGTGTTCGCCACGGCGTTCAACACGTACCCGCGTCCGATCCCGACCCCCGTCCATAACCTGCGCCCCGCTCAGGAAACCTGCGAGCAATGCCACTGGCCGCGGAAATTCTACGGTGCTCAGTTGAAGGTCTTCACCCACTACGCCAGCGACGAGAAAAACACAGCGCGCGTGGTGCGAATGCTGATAAAGACCGGAGGCGGCGATCCCACGACCGGCGCGCCTTCTGGCATTCACTGGCATATGAACATCGGCAATGAGATCACTTACATTGCCACCGATGACAAACGTCAAACGATCCCCTACATCCATGTGAAGGATCTGCAAGGCCGCGTCACCGAGTACGTGGCTGACGACTCGAAGCTTACTAAACAGCAGATTGCCTCCATGCCTCAGCACCGTATGGACTGTGTGGACTGCCACAACCGGCCCACCCATATCTACGTTGCTCCGGAAACGTCATTCGATCAGTCGATGCTTGCGAAACGGCTCGATGCCAGCCTCCCCTTCCTCAAGCAGACCGCAATGACTGCTCTCACCACGAGCTACAAGACCACCGACGAAGCCATGCAGGGAATCGCGACCCAGGTGCACGGCTTCTACGCCAAGAAGTATCCCGATATCGAAAAAAGCAAGGCTCTCGAAATCGAGAATGCGGTAGCTGAATTACAGAGGCTCTACAAGAACACCACATTCCCGGAGATGAAGCTCGATTGGCGCACGCACAACAACAACATCGGGCACTTCTACTTTCCCGGATGTTTTCGCTGCCACGATGGCAACCACAAGAGTGCAGATGGCAAAGTCATCAGCAAGGACTGCAACACCTGCCATACCGTGCTCAGTCAGCAGGAAGGGGACAACAAGCCGGTCCTTTCCGAGGGTATGGCGTTCCAGCACCCCGTGGATTTGGGCGATCTCACCGCCGTCACCTGCAGTGACTGCCACACCGGCGGGGTGAGCCCGTAAGCGCTTGCCCATCATTAACTTGGCGTCGTGACGCCCGTCACAAGTGCCCGTGACATCAGTCACCGCCTCGATGTACATCCTCCTCTAACCTGCTCCCAGGAGTTGAACTCCAGGTTGGGAAGGAGGCCGTACGATGGCAACGGCAAATGGCAACGGACACGCGAACGAAGCTGGCAACGCGCGACTCATCTTCTGGGAAGTCACCAAGGGCTGTAATCTGCGCTGCATTCATTGCCGCGCTAGCGCTACCGAACTGAGTTCACCGTCCGACCTGAGCACGAAAACGGCTCTGGGTATCATCGATCAGATTGCCGAGGCCGCTAATCCCATCCTGGTCCTCAGCGGTGGAGAACCGCTTTATCGTTCCGACATATTCCAACTCGCTCGCTACGCCACTGACAAGGGTTTGCGCGTCGCGCTCGCAACCAATGGGACTCTTGTCACCAAAGAAGTAGCGCGCATGATCGTCGATGCCGGCGTCAAGCGGGTTTCCATCAGCCTGGATGGTGCCGATTCCATAACGCACGACACATTCCGCGGGATACCCGGCGCGTTCGATGCAGCAGTCTACGGTCTGCGGAATTTGAAAGCCTTGGGAATGTCAGTCCAGATCAACATGACGATCGCGCGTCACAATGCGCGACAACTGCCCCAGGTTCTCGAACTTGCGAAGTCCCTCGGCGCCGACGCGCTGCATACGTTCTTGCTGGTTCCAGTGGGTTGCGGCGTGGACATTGCCGCCGAGCAGATGGTCGCCCCTGAAGAATACGAGAAGATGCTGAACTGGTTCTATGATCAGTCGCTGGAAGGCGGCATCGAATTAAAGGCGACTTGTGCGCCGCATTACTTCCGCGTGGTCCGTCAGCGCAGGGTTGCGGAACGCCGCTCCGCCGAAGCCGCAGCCCGTGCCAGAGCTACGCAGCAACCGCTGCCAGATGCCGCTGCCATCGGGCCCGCCGACATGATGATGCCGGGTTCGACCGGCATTCTCCTGAAGCCCACCGGACACCCCGGCAACGGTCATCCAGCTGGTCATCCCCATGATATGAACGCAATGACCAAGGGATGTCTGGCCGGAACCGGCGTCTGCTTCATCTCCCACGAGGGTGAGATCTATCCCTGTGGATACCTGCCGGTCATTGCTGGGGATCTTCGCAAGCAGACATTTTCCGATATCTGGCAGAATGCCGAAGTCTTTCGGCAACTGCGCGAGACCGACAATCTGAAAGGGAAGTGCGGCTGCTGTGAATTCCGCAACGTATGTATGGGTTGCAGAGCCAGGGCCTTCGCCGCTACCGGTGACTATCTTGATGAAGAGCCGTTCTGCGTCTATGAACCCAAGATGGTCCAATTGAAGACTGGAAAAGAAGACAGTCCGACGGAAGTGGCGCGCTAACACGCTCCCCACGACTCCAACAATTATCAGTCACACTAAGCGGGAGCCATCTATGTCCGAAACTATCGCTACGCTCAACCATTTGCCTTCTCGCCGCCTGAAGGCGCTTGTCGTGCCAAGGGAACATGGCGCGTGGGGCATGCTGCTGATTCCCCTCGTTGTTGGTGCCGCTGTGGGTCTCGGATCGGGCGCAGCGATTGGCTCCTTACTATCGTTCGCGGTTGCGGCATTGTTGCTGTTTTGGTTGAGAACTCCGGTGGAGAGTCTTCTGGGTACGACCCCTATGCGCGCCCAGTCCTCAGAGGAGAGGAAGTTCGTTGCCCTTTTTGCCATCGGACTCAGCATCGTAGCGGCAACGCTCCTCAGCTTGCTGCTGGTGCATGAAGAGAATCGCGGCCTGGTGCTGATCGGATCTGTAGCTGGTTTTGCCTTTGCTGTCCAGGCGGTGGTGAAAAGAATGCATCGCCGCATGAGAATGCCGGCCCAGATCATTGGGGCGCTCGGCTTGAGCTCGTGCGCTCCCGCCGCCTATTACGTCCTGACCGGCGACCTGAACACTCAGGCGATTGCGTTATGGCTAACCAGTTGGCTGTTCGCGGCCGACCAGATTCATTTTGTCCAGCTAAATATCCACGGAGCAAAGACTGCCGGGGCGAGGAATAGGATTCATCAAGGTTTCTTCTTTCTCTGCGGGCAAGCTCTGATGGTGGCCGGCATACTTATCGCAAGTCACGTCGGATTCTTCCCATCCTTGACCATAGCCGCATTCGCTCCTGTCCTTGGCCGAGGGCTCCTGTGGTTCTTCGAGAACAGCAAGCCTCTTTCCGTACGCCGCCTCGGCTGGACTGAGCTGGTACACGGCTTAGTGTTCGGTTTATTGCTGACGCTCGTCTTCCGCCTTAAATAGAAAACGCCTCCAGACCGTCTGGCTGGAGGCGTATGAAGAAAATTGGATCTGGCTTACTCGCGCGCTTTGGTCGGAATGCCGGCCTTGCGTGCGTCTTCCTCAAGATGAGTCAGCTTTTGCTGGGCTTCGTCGACGATCTTCTGTTTGCCTGCAATCTGCTCTTTGTATTGTTTGTCTTCCTTGTCCCATTGGGCGGCGTTGCGCAAGCGATAGCCAACATCACTCGCAACGGTCGCCGTACGCAGTCGATATTCCCGTTGCAGCACATCCAACTCGCGCTGCGCCAGGCCCAGAGCTTCTTTCTGCTGTTTGATCCTTGCCTGCCAATCGTCAACGGCCTGTTGGCGGTCCGGCGTGCTCTGACCGGGCTGGATGGCCGCTGGTTTCTCCTCGTTTCCGGCTTTGCTTGGTTCCGGAGTTGACTCCGGCGAGGAGGATGATTTGTTCGCGTCTGTGCTCTGACCATCCTTCGCCGAATCAGACGTCGAAGCCGATTCATTTCCGACAACGCTTATGTGTTCAGTTTTCGGAAGATTGTCATTGTCGAACACCTTGCCCGCCGGCTCAGTACTGGCTTTTTGCTGCTTCTGCCGGCGCGCATACTGCGCCAGGTTGTCCGATTGCTCCTGCGCTACTGCGGTCATCCCAGGCACAAGGATGGCAATAGCAAGCAAATACAGGTACGTGATGCGTTTCATAAGCGTGGTCCTCGTTTTCCTGCCATCGTGGACGTATGACAAACCTGTCGGGCGTCCGTTGACAGCCATCTTCAATTCTTTCCTGACGCAGTTCTCATGGCATTTCGGCCTGACAAGAACGCGTTGAACTGTTGTTGCAACGATTCCGCTTCTATCGCCACCTTCTCAGCCAACCCGCTGGCCTGAGCATCCTGATTGGCCGCCAGGTTCTTTGAGTCCGCCAACAATTTCACCAAGGAATCTTTCAGCCGCTGGGCAATCTCTACCGGTACATTCTGGCCGGCTTCCTGGGTGCGCTTCATTCGCGAGATCTCGGTGCAATCATGGATCAGGCATGCCGCCCCCAGCACCTCCGCATTGACTCCATATACGGGCGAAACCGTGACTTGCAGAACGCGATCCTCGCCTTGCGGCGTCGAATAATTCGCCTCGAGGCCTTCGAACTTTGCAAACGTCTTCAGGCTCGTATCGATGGCCTCGGCTAATGGCGTCTCTGCGGAATTCAGTCCGCCTTCCACACCCGCATCGCGAAACAGTTCCCGTGCATTCATTCCCACCGGAGAAGCAACTCCCAGGATGTTCTTGGCAGCCGGATTGGACTGTCTTACCAGGCCATTGCCGTTGAAGAACAGCACGCCGCAGGAGAGGTTCGAGAGCACTGCCGCACTGAGGTTCTCGCTAGTTTGAGCTCGCCTGCGCTCTGATTGCTGCAGTGCCTGCAGCTCGTGCTTTTGCTGCTTCAGTTGCTGAATGACCGCATGATAGGTGTGCAGCGGAAAATTGTCGGCGAAGTCCTTGCTCTCTCCCACCTTGGCGTCTTCTTGAATTCCTTGCTTGAGCTGGCGAATCGTGAACAAGCCGACCAGGAACGCGATCGAGGCCGCAAAGAAAACAATCCCCATGCGCAGGACGAGCGGGTTCGTGAGCAGTCTCACAATAACCCCCAGTACCAACGCAAGAATTGGTTTCCGAAGAAATACGCAACGAGCGCCATGCTCCCCAGGAACACTCCAAAGGGCATCTGGTAATAACGAAAAACGAGGCTGGCGGATTGCCACGCGCGGCGGCGCGCTTTTTCCCCATTCTCGTGGTTTCGCAGCATTCGCCGCCTGGTGCGTTTCACCCACACAAACAGCATCGTGCCCACGCCGAAGAATGACCCGCTCAATGTTGCTGCGAACAGTGTCAAGACTGTGAGTCGCACTCCCACGAATGCGCCCACCATCGCCATCAGCTTCACATCGCCAAAACCCATGCCTTCAATACCGCGCCAGTGCAGATAGATAGCGCCCGCGCCATATATGAACGACGCACCGATCGCAGCACCCATCAGCGAATCAGCCAGCGAGAGCGCGTGCCATGAAGCAGCCGCGTGCACCGGAAAATGGATCATTCCGGGTACGAGCTGCGTCACCAGATCGTTGACCGGTACGAAGAGGCTGAAGAGCAATCCCAATGCGAAACCCGGCAGCGTCAGCTTGTCCGGCAGGAGCTTGGTTTCCGCATCTGTGAAGATGAGACCGAGCAGCAGAAAACCCAGCACGCAGCATTTGAGGGTCGCCAGGGTGAATCCAAATTTCGCGTAGCAGGCGAAGAAGATCGCGCCGGTTAACAGCTCGACAACCATATAGCGAGGCGAGATGGGTTTCTTGCATGCTCGGCAGCGCCCTCGCAGCAGGAGCCAGCCCAACACTGGAACATTGTCGTAAAACTTGATTGGCGTATCACACTGGGGACACTTGGAGGAGGGCAGCACTACCGACAAACCCCTCGGCAGCCGATAGATACACACGTTCAGGAAGCTGCCGAATGCCAGCCCCAAAGCGAACATCGCCATTGCCACCAGAGGATCCAATGGTTCCTTTATGCTCTAAGTTCCGGAATACCTATGACTTTGCCCTGATTATAAGGTCGTTCGGACGCGGACTCTAAGGTACCGAAAGTCATGTACCTTTGGCCGCCTGTGACGTCAGGCCAGCGGCTAGACAGCCGTGGATGGTTCCATACCTTCCGGGAGAAAGACCATGAACACCGTGCCGGAGCTGGTCGGGGCAGTGCGGCTGCGAAAGCGGATAGATCCGCCATGCTTTTTCACAATGCTATAGCTTAGCCAGAGTCCCAGCCCCGTCCCGCTATCCTTCTTTGTGGTAAAGAATGGTTCAAAAATACGGGGAGCATCATCGGCGCGAATACCCGTTCCTGTATCCCCGATCGTGACGCGCACACCCGATCGGGCTTCGTCTCGCCACTCGCGCGACCGTTCCACCCGAATTCGTACTTTTCCCCCGGCTGGCGTGGCGTCGATGGCATTGGCGATCAGGTTCGAGAATACCTGCCTCAACTCTCCCGATAGCGCCTTGATCTCCACCTTCGGGTCCGAAAGCACGTCCAAGTGGATGTTTTTTGACGAGAACTTCTTGGTATACAGGTTAAGAACTTCCTTCAATAGAGTGTCCACTTCGACGGGTACCGCAGATGCCGCCTCGCGGACAAATCCCAACGTCTGCTGAGCAATGTTGGCCACCCGGTGCACTTCCTTGTCGGCCATTTCCAGGTACTCATCCGCTTTCGATTTGTTATTACGCGCAAGATAGATCAGGTTACCGATCGCTTCCAGGGGATTGTTAATCTCGTGCGCGATAGTGGCGGCGAGCCGTCCGGCTGTTGCCAGCTTCTCGGTCTTCCGCAGGGCCTCTTCGGCACGTCGTTGTGCGGTGATGTCCTGCGCAATGGTGGACGCGCCCACGATTTCGCCGTTGTGGTTCGTCACAGGAGAAATGGAAAGATAAACAGTCAACCGGCTGCCATCCTTGCGGACACGTTCCGTGATGTAGTGCTGGATTCGCTCTCCCGCGCGTAGCTTCCTCATGATCCTGGGGATTTCGTCGGGTTGCTCAGGCGGCGAGATAATCGCAATGTTCTGCCCAATGATCTCCTCGGCGGTATATCCGTACAGCCGTTCTGCGCCCTGGTTCCAGCTTGTAATCACGCCGTCCAGGTCTTTGCTGAGAATGGCGTCTTGCGACGTTTCTACGATGGCGGCCATTTGTCGCTTCGCGTCGTC
Source organism: Terriglobales bacterium (assembly GCA_051984555.1). Classification (GTDB taxonomy): domain Bacteria; phylum Acidobacteriota; class Terriglobia; order Terriglobales; family Acidobacteriaceae; genus Gp1-AA122. The sequence goes on from JBPYEW010000190.1 coordinate 19,917, forward strand.
GGCTTGTTCTTCTGCCTCGGATTTCTGTCGGGCGAGACTGGCGGTCAGAGTGGCAACAAGGATGAAGATGATTATTTCTTCCAAGTCAGCGGAACGCGATGCCCCGGGACGTGGCGCAAGAATGACGAAATCAACGATTCCAACGGAAACAATCGTGGAGAAGATGCCAGGTCCGAAACCAAGAAACCGTGTACTTACGACGACGGCAGCCAGGAACAAGATAAGCGGCGAGGTGTGCGCCGCAGCAAAAATAGACCATGCTAGCCACGCCACCGCCGTGACCGCCAAAGCCCCGCAATAGCGCATCCAGTTAGTTGCCACTCAGGCTTATTTTCCCATGGAGACGGTGCGTACTGCTTGGATCGGGGCCGCTATGACTTCCGGCCTGCCGTGTGCCTTAGGCTCCTGTATTCCAAATGCAAAACCGGCTCTGACGCACGCGCCCGCGGTTTTCAGCTCCGTGCGGCGCACCGGCTAGGCCGGAGTGATTGCCTTTGATGCCAAAAATAGTACGGGAGTAGAAGGCTGGATCGAGGGCTGGGCAGGGACGTAATGCTTGCCCCTGCCCGCGTAAACTCTTACTTTGCCTGCATTCCTTCGATGTACTTGTTGAGGTTGGCTACTCTCAATTGCACTTCGGCGTTGTGGCCCTGGCTCATGTGCCAGAACAGGCTTCCCCAGATCGGCATATCTTTTGTCCCATGGGCCGGGATGGCTGAGTCACCCTGAATGGCGGCCGAGACATGGCTTGCGGGATACTGCCCGCCGTTCTTCTTTGCCAGCGTCGTCAAGTCGGTTGGCGGAACCTTCAGGGCGCTCGCGGCCGGCCCGTTCCCCTTACCGTCTTTAGCGTGGCATACGGCGCAGTACGAATCGAACATCTCCTGCCCGGATGCGGCTGATGTGGTCTTCACTGGGATGTGCTTAATCTGCTTCTCCTGCGCAACGGACAGCGATGCAAATACCATTACCGCCACTGCCAGCAAGCTGTATCTCGCCATGATTGTTCCTCCTGGAAACTGCGTATGACTGCTGGAATGCAAGTTTCAGTTTAGGAAGAACGCCGCGCCGCTACGGTGAGGCTTATCACGTGTGGCTGTGACAGGCAAACATCGTGTTACGAAAACGAAACGTCGCACAAAAGAAAAAGGCAGGCCTGAGCCTGCCTTTCGATAGCTATGCAGAGGATCAGTCGCCCAGCTTCGGCCGGCCGGCGTTCGGTCCCTCCGAGGTAGGCACAACCGTCAAAGGACCCTGCAGCGTGAAGTTCAATACTGTTTCCGATGCAAGCTTGATTTGTTGGCCCTTGGTCGCTGCCTGGACACCGCCTCCCAGACCGCCGCCTGCCGCGGCTCCGATGGCTGCGCCCTTACCGCCGCCCGCAATCCCGCCGATGATCGCGCCGATAGCTGCTCCGGCGCCGACCTTCTCGGCTGTGTTCTTGCCCCGCGACGTACCCTGGCGTTTGTATTGATCGCTTTGCACGTTGTAGTACTTCTTTCCTACCGCAATTCTGTCCAGTTGCAGGACGAGCAAAGACTGACCGGCAAATTTGCCTGCGGCCTTTACATCAACGACGTGCCCCTCGACATCGTAGCCGGCTGGAATCGCGGTCTCACCTTCGACCGCCAAGGGCGAGTCTAACGTTGCGTGGAACGTCTGACCGGCCTGGCTGGTTTCCGAATCGATTGCATCCACTAATCTCACCGCAACCGTAGTTCCCGAGGGAATCGTAACTTTCTGCGGAGGAGGTGGCGTTGCCGGTGTCGACGGAGCGTTGTTCAGCGCGTCCATGGTCGATGGCGCGGCTGCCACATGATTACTCGGCGTGGAACTCGAACTCATCGTGTCAACAGACGGCGTCGGCTTCGGTCGCGATGAGGAACGCGAACTTGATCGATGCCGTGGCTGCGGCTTGGGCTCGGGCGCGGATTCAGGCTCGGAAGCAGGTGCTGCCTGCGCCGACTGGGCCGCTTGCCCAACTTGCAGGTTGTTGACCACGGTCTTTACACCATCTACCGAGGCCGCGAGACGGGCAGCGGCATCGCGCTCGTTCTGGTTATCGACCGTCCCATCGAGCGTAACGACACCATTGGCAGCCTGCACTGACAACTGCTTTCCCTGCAGGCCGGAATCTTGGTTGTACTTGCCCTGGATCTCACTGCTGACTTGCGCGTCTGTCTTGCCTTTGGAACCGACCTGATTGCAGCCTGCCCCGACGCCAAGGACAAGCAGCAGAAGAACTGCAAGGAAAGAGAGAGGGATTCTCGCCTTCATAGTGCACACTCCTAAAAATGAACCCGGTTTGTTTAGTTTAGATGCAGGCACTCTCAATTCTGAAAGTAAATTTTGTAAAGAAAAGTACACTCCCACAGCTAGTAAACCCAGAATTGGAAAGAAGTTGCGCGAAACACCTTAGGTGGGGCTCAGGCCTTCAACCCGGTAGAAACGTCGCGTTTCCACCGTGTGCCTCAACGAATGTTTTCACTCAAACAAACCGATACTAGCTCTGATGGATGAACTTGTAATCGAGTATGGCCGCTGCCAGGCCAATTCCAGCGTCCGTATCTTTGGTCTCCTTGGAGCGAATGATCCGCGCCTGACAGAGTACGTTGCTGTTCTTCTGGCCGGAAATCTCTTCCGGCATCTCGAACACCATCTCAACCAGCGCATTCACGGGCAGTTGTTCTGAGCCTTGAAACAGAACGCCCGACTGGCTAATGTTCTCGATCACGCCCTCAGCCCACGTACCCAGGTTCTTTACCCGGTAGCGGACGGGAGTGTCCAACTTCAGCCTACGTGCCCGTGGCACCCAAGTCGGCTTATTCGTGTGCCCGCGCCGACGGGTAGCCGTTTCAGGCGCAGTGTTGCCTGCCTGTACCCGCTCGATCCGCCGCATGGTTTTCCAGTCGTACTTGTACTCGGCAGCGCACAACAGGCAAACCTGGTAGTACGATCCATCACCGGCACGGCGGGGCCATGAAAACTCGTGGGAGCAACGACCTAACATGAGCACATCCAAAAGCTTTTGAGGCATATTCGTTCCCGGTCAGAACCACCGGACCCCTATCATGCGATGCTTGTCGTAAGTTGCCTAGGTTACTTTCGTGTATGAAATCATCGGCGCGCTAAACACTGCGGTTGTAGACAGATGGAGGTACATGGGATTCATGCTCCTCGACCGTGGTCACCGATGATGACGCGGCCCTTCACCGGCCGCAGCCCGCCCTCAATTACCCGACCCGTGTATGATGGACGCCCGTGGACGATCTGACCGGGTTCGTACTGGCGGGCGGTAAGAGCACGCGGATGGGCTCCGACAAAGCTCTCCTGGAATTTCGCGGCCGTCCCCTGCTTGATCGCGCACTCGAGACCCTGCGCGCCCTGACACCCGAGGTCTTAATTGTGGGCGCGAGGTCCCGCTTCGACGGGCGGGGAAGTGTTGTCGAAGACGTATTCCGTGATCGTGGGCCGCTGGGAGGCATCCACGCAGCCTTATCCGTCACCGCGACCGACCTGAACCTGATCCTGGCTGTCGATCTGCCCTTCATTGGCCCTAACGAATTGAAGTACCTCGTGAAAAAGGCTCGGTCGAGCTCTGCCCTTGCAGTTGTCCCTCGATCCGACGAAGGCTGGCAGCCGTTATGCGCCGTCTACCGCCAGAAGTTCGCGAATGTTGCCGAGCGCGCTCTTCTGCAAGGCAAGAACAAGATCGACGCGTTGTTTTCGCAGGTGGAAGTCATGCCACTCTGGCACTCCGAACTGCAAGACCAGGGGTTCGCTGCCCATGCGTTTCGTAACCTGAATACCCCGGCCGACGTTGAACAAGTCCGAGGACTACGCCTCCCGTCGGGAGAAGAAAAGCGCAACCGGTAAATGGCCCTGAAACCTTTTCTGAAACTTGCCGAAGACCATGTCATCTGCGACCCTGATACTTAGTCGCGCCCATGCCAGACTCGCCCTACATTCAATTTCAGCACGTCAGTAAAGCATTCGGAAATAACCGCGTGCTCGATGACGTGAGTTTCTTCGTCATGCCGGGTGAGACGCTCTGCATACTCGGCCGCAGTGGTGTCGGCAAGTCGGTATCGCTGCATCACATAATGGGTTTCCTCAAGCCTGACACGGGCCGTATCATTGTCGCTTTCGAGGACATCACCGACTACACCGAAGCGCAGATGGAACCCATACGCAAGAAAGTCACCATGGTGTTCCAGAACGGAGCCCTCTTCGATTCGCTGACCGTGGGAGAAAACGCAGCCTTTCCGCTGCGGGAACGCGGTGATCTCAGCGAGGAGCAAATCTTTCAGATCGTCGATGGCCTGCTCGAAATGGTGGGCGTGAAAGAGATGCGTGATCTGCTCCCGTCCGACCTCTCGACCGGTATGAAGCGGTCAGTCGCCATCGCGCGTGCTCTCGCGGCGCAGCCCGAGTGCGTGCTGTACGACGAACCCACAACGATGGTCGATCCCCTTATGGCGCAATTGTTGGGAGACTTGATCAAGAAACTCAAGGCACAGCTTCACTTGACCAGCATCGTGGTCACGCATGATATGCGCCTTGCCAAGAAGCTCGCCGATCGCGTGATGTTCCTCCACGAAGGACGTGCAATTTTCTTTGGTACTTATCCCGAGATGGAGCAATGCCGCGAGCCGATTATCCAGGAATTCCTTGAACTCGACGAGTTGAAACTGGAAGCCTAGCCGCCCTCACGACCTCCACCTAGAATCCCTGCTGTACCAGTTCCTCCACCGTCAGTCTGCCCTGGCTTGATTCGCCCCGCATCATCTTCTCCACGTACTTGGCAATGAGATCGACTTCGAGGTTTACCGGGTCGCCGACCTTGAGCGAGTGCAGATTTGTCATCTCCACGGTGTGAGGGATGATCGCCACCGTGCAGCGCCGGTCATGTAGTTGCGCCACCGTCAAACTGATTCCCTCAATCGACAACGAGCCTTTGTACACGACGTAGCGGTCAAGTTCTTGGGGGATTTCAATGTGCAACCACCAATTCTCGGAATCGGGGATGCGGTCAAAAGCGAGTAGCTTTCCGACCCCATCCACATGGCCCTGTACGATGTGTCCGCCAAAACGTCCATCCGCCTTCATCGGCAGTTCGAGATTGACCAGGGCTCCTTCTGCGATTCGAGAAAACGAAGTTCTCACCCAGGTTTCAGGTGCGAGATCAGCACAAAAGGACCCCGGACGGATATCAATTGCCGTGAGACAGACGCCGCTTACGGCACAACTATCACCCGTATGCAGTTGTTTCGGTGTCTCTTTCGCTTCAATGCTGATGCGACGGTTTTCGCCTTTTTCTTGAATGCCCGCGATACGTCCAACTTCTTCAACAATCCCAGTAAACATGATCGACCTCATTTGTAACCGGTTAGCAATTTGGGAGAATTCGACGTTCGGCCCACGAGCGAGTTCATCAGAACTCAAAAGAGATCGCTCTCTCTTGCCGAGAAACGCAGTCGCTAACTGCCGTACGGGTCCCGTAAATAGCCTTCGAACGCGAAATCCTCGCCGAAACGATGCAGCCTGAATGATTTCACATAAGCGGCATCGCGTATGTGACGGAAGCCCGGACCAGATGCAAATGGTACGGACCCGCTCCCCGCCAGGATTTTCGGCGCATAGTACAGGAAAACTTTGTCGACAACTCCGGCTGCCAGCGCTGCCCAGTTCACCATCGCGCCGCCCTCGATCAAGAGACTCGTAATCTCCAGCTCTCCGAGCCTCTTGATCACGCCGATCATGTCTGGTCGCCCATCCGACATGGGCGGCGAGATCTGCTCGACCCGTATACCCAAGTCCTGCAACGCACGCTTTTTTTTCTCTTCTGCGAAGGAACACAAGACGAGTACGTCATCCTTCGCACTTTTCACGATGCGAGACGTATGGGGAAGGCGCAGGTGCGAATCAACCACCAATCTTAGAAGCGACTTCCGTCTTGGTTTGCCGCTACGGTCCGTCAGCAGAGGGTCGTCGGCGATGATGGTGCCCACACCCACCATGATGGCGTCATTCTCATGCCGAAGCTCGTGTACGTGTTTACGCGCGATCTCGCTGGTGATCCATCCTCCTGTCACTCCGCCCGCCCCGAGAGCCGTAGGATTCTCGGATTCACCCGGCGGTGGCGCGATCTTCCCGTCAAGCGTCATTGCCGTTTTCAGCGTCACCAACGGCGTGTGGTGACGGATGTACTTTGCGAATGCTTCATTCAGCCGCTTGGCTTCGACGTCGCCCAACCCGACCTCTAGCTCGACGCCGGCTGCCCGAAGCTTCGCAAAGCCCTGCCCCTTCACGACTGGATTAGGGTCTTCCATGGACGCAACCACCCGGCGCACTCCAGCGGCAACAACCGCATCCGCGCACGGCGGGGTCCGGCCCTGATGCGAGCAGGGCTCCAGATTGATATAAAGAGTCGATCCGGCTGCTTTTGGTCCTGCTTGCGCGAGGGCGAGCACCTCTGCATGCTTCAAACCCTCATAGCTGTACGACCCTTGACCGATGACCTGGCCAGCATCGTTGACGAGGATGGCTCCTACGCAGGGATTTGGCGAGGTCAGGCCCAATCCCTTTTGCGCCAGTTGTAGGGCTTGGCGCAGGTACAGCTCGTCGGTCGTGCGATCGGGCCTCATGGGCAGGTTGGAGCGGTCATGTGCGCCGAGGTGGAAAGAATCCGTTTTCTTCCTCAGGTTCGGCGACGGCAGCCGCGCCACTGCGGCTGTTTGGTCCCCGGCGCATCGGCGCATGGTGATATGCGTAGGGATCGCTGGGTGTTTCCGGCTCTCGCCGTCCGCCGAACAATCTGCGCAACATTTCGCCAAAGCCTTGGAACAGGGAACGTCGTGTTGGTTTCTCTGCCATAGAGGCTCCAGTCACTGAGGATTCTCAGGCAAATAGCGAATCAACAAATTCTTCGGCGTCGAATGGAAGCAGATCTCCCGCCTTTTCGCCCACTCCCACGTATCGGACGGGAACTCCCAACTCGCGAGTGATCGCGACGACCACTCCGCCCTTGGCAGTGCCGTCCAGTTTCGTGAGTACGATTCCTGTGACTCCCGCCGACTGGGTAAATAGTCGCGCCTGCTGCAGCCCGTTTTGTCCCGTCGTAGCATCCATGACGAGCAAAGTCTCGTGCGGAGCGCCAGGAACGATCCGCTGCGCCGTCCGCCGCATCTTCTCAAGTTCCGACATGAGGTTAGTCTTGGTATGCAGCCGTCCGGCGGTATCGACGACAACGTAATCTGTGTGACGTGCGGTTGCCGCCTGCAAGGCATCGAACAGCACCGCCGAGGGATCGCCACCAGCTTTCGTCTTGATGACTTCTGTCCCCGTGCGCTGGCCCCAAACTTCCAGTTGGTCGATAGCGGCAGCCCGAAATGTGTCAGCGGCGCAGAGTAGCACCGTTTTTCCTTGCGACCGGAATACCTGCGAGAGCTTTCCGATCGTGGTTGTCTTGCCCGTCCCATTCACGCCCACAACCAGGATCACCTCGGGTACGCCGTCCACTTTCTGTACCGGCGCTGACTCACCTCGCTTAAGAATTTCCAGAAGCTCTTGCTTCAGCAGCCGCTTAAGTTCATCCACGTTCCCGATCTGCTTGCGGTCGGCTTTGTCGCGCAATTTTTGCAGAACTTCGTGCGTGGTGGTCGTTCCGAGATCGGCGGCGATCAGGGTAGCTTCCAGGTCGTCGAGAGTAGAACGATCGATCTCCTTGTTGTACGAGACTACTTCCTCAATGCGCTCGCTGAGATTTTCCCGCGTACGCGTGACCGCTTCCTTCATGCGTTCGAGGAAGCTTGGCTTTTTCTCGATACTGCCAAACAGCGTCTGAATCATAGGAATGAGACCGTGGAACTGGTCAATCTTCAATTATAGCGGTCGAGATTGGCTTTGCCGGATGCCGCCTGCGAGAGTCGGCACGCTGCCGGCTATTTGGAAATTTCAGGTGAGTCGCCGTGGATGTACGAACTAAGGGAAGTCTTGACTCTACGATCAAGGCCGATAGCCCGGCCCGTAGACTAGACCCTGCTGGTGCTGTCGACTGCAGAGACGACGTCGGAGGTGGCAGTCGGAGAAACGGGAGCAGGTGGCGGAGGTGCCGCTGTTCCCGCCGCGGCTGCCGTCTTCTGACTGAGGATGCGTTGGATTCGGATCTCCCCGCGATCAAACACCGCCGTAAGCGCGGCGACGCATTGGGCATCCAGGCGCTTGTCTACCAGCGAGTGAATGATTCGCAGCGCATCGGTCGGGTCATGCGCCATCTGGTAGGGACGATTCGTGGTCACCGCGTCGAACGTATCGGCGACCGCAATAATCCGGGCCAGCAGCGGAATCTGGTCGCCTTTGAGGGCATAGGGATAACCGCGTCCATCCAGCGCTTCATGGTGGAGTTCGATGCCAGGAAGCATTTCCCGCAACTGTTTGACCGGTCGCAGAATATTGGCTCCCTTGGTCGTATGCGTCTTCATGATTTCGAACTCTTCCGGAGTCAGTGCGCCAGGCTTCTTCAGAATGCGATCTTCAATTCCGATCTTGCCCACATCGTGCAGGAGGGCCGAAATGCGCAGCGTCTCTATAAACTGATCGGGCAAATTCAGCTCTTTCGCGATTAGCACCGAGTAGCGCGTCACGCGGTCCGAATGTCCTTTCGTGTACGGGTCCTTTTCGTCGACCGCGCCGGCCAACATTTGAATCGACCCCATGAACAGCGCACGATTCTCCTCAGCGGCTCGCTTCAGGTCGTCAACGAACTGTTCGAGTTCCTGCGACATGACGTTGAACGTCTCAGCCAGTTCGCCGATCTCGGTTCGATTCTTCAGGTGTACGCGCTGCGAGAAATCGCCGCGTGCGATCGCGCGGCTCGATTCGGTCAGGACTTCCAGAGGATTGGTGATCTTGCGCGCAACATAAATACTCAGCGCCATGCTGACTAGAACCGCCAGCAACGCCAGGAGTCTTGCCGTGCGTTGCATGTCATAAACCCCGCGGTAAGCTTCCCGTTGAGGTTTGTGCACCACGACTGCCCAATCCAGCGGCGTCACCGGACTGTAGGTGCCCAGCATATCTTCGCTGGCTTTCCCATCCTGAACTTTGAATTCTTTCGTGGCCGCCAGTTGAGCCTTGCCGCCTTCATCAACAAAATTGCGGACGATTTCCAGCTTCGTCATGTCCTGGCCGGTGGCATATTCGCTGGACGCTCCGGCTACCAGGCGCCCCTGGCTGTCCACAACGTATGGCGTAAGTCCGCCGCGGCTGACTTCCTGTAGACGTTTGATCAGGAATTGCAGGTCCACCACGCTGCCGATCATTCCGAGAAAATGGCCGCCATACATGATCGGCGTGCTCACCAGAACGACTGTACGGGTATTTTTCCCCGAGCCGACCGTGAGCGCCTGGCCGTTGTAAATCCGGCCCTCCGTCGCGGCCGAATAAGCACGTTCCAACTCCCTCTGCATGAACGCATCGGGTGCGATCCGCCCGGCAGAAATGCCCTTGGCGTCCGCATTCAGCAGTGTGGCGTAGGCAATGTCGTCAGAGGAGGAGACGAAATTCTCGAGCAATGCCCGCAACTCGGGCGCAGAAATGTGATTGGTACCGATATCGCCGCCGCTCGCAATCTGAATTGCCGAGCCCAGATTCGTCAGCGCCATGCGCAGCGAGTCTTCATGCTGTGCTATGTCATCCGCCAGCGATCGTGTGACCGTATTCTGCAGCAACATCTCGTTGGTTTTTAAGCGATTGCGGTTGATCGCTTCTACCTGCGCGGAATAAAAGTACATGGGCACGACGCTCAGGCCGACGAGAACACTGAGAATTACATACAGAATAGGAATTCGCGCTGGCAGTGGCAGTCTCAAAGCTAAAGCTGGCCCCCAGTGACCGCGGAACAGGCGGCAAACGGTTGGTACAGATTTCTCAAAAATTGTACTGTCAAGCGTCGGGGCAACGCCCAAAATGCCGGCCTTGTCCATTACCGAGGTACCATGACACTTTTTGACAGGCACACGGAAGCTTCGCAAGCAATTGAAGATTCAGCACATTCCGCCCGCACAGGAGGAAAGGCGTGATCTCAGCCCATGGTGGGTCCGATTGCTCGTTTGTTGCGGTCTGGGAGTTTCAGGTCTCTATCCAAAACCAGCCGTCTTTTGAACGAACCTATGGTCCCCATGGCGACTGGGCGCGTTTGTTCAAGAGGGCTGCGGGATACATTAGAACTGAGCTACATCGGGACCTGAACGCGCAAGGTCGCTATCTCACACTCGATCTCTGGCGTGATAAGACGGCTTACCTCGAATTCCGCGAGAAGTATGCCCAGGAATATGCCGCGCTGGACACATCTTGTGAGCCGTTGACGGAAACAGAAGTTAGGATTGGAGAATTCGAGCCAGTCGACGCATCCACGTCGCCGGCAGAAGACTAGGCGAGACTCAATTCGCTCTTGCTGCTGCGTGTCATAAGCTCGCGGATGGCCTCCCGGGGTGCCTTTCCTTGCTGGAGAATCGCGTGCATTTGCTCGGTAATGGGCATCTCTACTGCCTTCGCTCGCGCCAGGCCCAGCGCCGCATTGGTCGTCAGGATTCCTTCCGCCACCATGCCGTGCATGCCTTCGACGATCTCCGGAAGCTTTCGTCCCCGCCCCAGCTCGACTCCCACAGATCGATTGCGCGACAAATCCCCCGTGCATGTCAGAACGAGGTCACCTAACCCCGACAGTCCAGCCATTGTTTCTCGCCGGCCGCCACAGGAGACGACCAGTCGCGTAATCTCGGCCAAGCCACGGGTAATCAGTGCTGCGACCGAATTGTGGCCCAGCCCGAGTCCGTCGCAGACACCGGCGGCAATGGCAATGATGTTCTTCAATGCACCGCCAAGTTCGACTCCGATTACGTCGTCGTTGGTATAGACGCGGAACGATGGATCACTGAACTCTCGTTGGATTGTCGCAGCCAGTTCATGATCCTCGGACGCGATTGCCACCACGGTAGGGTCACCGCGGGCGACTTCTTTCGCGAACGACGGCCCGCTCAGCGCCCCAATGCGGGGTCGGAAGCCCTTGCGGGTGCTGATTACCTGCACGACCACCTCGGACATTCTCATAAGGCTATCGTTCTCCAGGCCCTTCGTGGCGCTTACGACGAGCATGCCCGGATGTAGATAGCTATTCATGCGCTCGAACAGCGGACGACAGTGATGGGAAGGCATAACGCTGACCACGATTTCCGCATGTTGCAGCGCTTCACCGAGGTCGTTCGTCGCGGTCACGTCATCGGGAATTTTGTGAGAGGGTAAAAACAGTTTGTTCTCGCGGTCAGTGCTGATTGACTTTTGGACCTCGGACTCAAGCGCCCAAAGCCAGACCCGGTGCGTACGCTTACGCCCAAGGGCGATCGCCAGCCCCGTACCCCATGCTCCAGCGCCGATGATCGCGATTTCACTCATTTCTTTTTGTAAGAAAAACGGCTCTCCGTCCCCGCCACCAGCCGCACGATGTTCTCACGATGCTTCCAGATGATCAGAACAGACGTCATTGCCATCAGGAGCAAGGCATTAGGCAATTCATATTCGTGAAACAACCACGCGAGTATTGGAAACAAGAGAACAGCGGTTACGGACGCGACCGATACATAGCGGAACAGCAGCATGACCGCGATGAATATGCCAATCATGACCAACACAGCTTTGGGCGCGAGTAATACAAACGAGCCCAGCCCCGTAGCGACGCCTTTTCCTCCGCGAAACCTCAGCCATATGGGAAAGACGTGTCCAACCACCGCAAAGACTGCCGCGACTACGGCGTGCCAGTAAATGACGGTCGGTGCCATGTGCCAGCTTTGACCGAAGTGCCAGCCCGAGTCCACGCGCATTGGACTCAAGAGGCGCGTAAGCACGATGGCAAGCGCAACCGCCGCACACCCCTTGAGCGCGTCACACAACAACGTAGCAATACCCAGCACAGGAGAAGTTCGGGCCACGTTCGTCGCTCCAATGTTGCCGCTGCCACTTTGGCGAATATCGGTGCCCCGGAACGCGCGGACCAGCAGAAATCCGAAGGGAATGGATCCCAATAGGTAAGCCACTACGACAATGAGGAGCGTGCTGTTCATGAAACCGCCTGAATCGGCTGTGGGGCCGTCAGGTGTGGAACAGTGGAATCGTATCGATTTTCGTGTACTTCGATCCACCCGGGCCGAGCTTACTCTCATACAAATGAAAGGCGCGGGTCGTCATGCTACCAAACTCGGGCCCTTGAATGGCTGAGAGTTTTTCTTGCACTTTCTTGAAGCCCGCATTCGGCCGATCGGCATTCTGCCACCTGGGATTACCCGAGCGTCCGCCAGCGCGCGCCAAGGTCAAATGCGGGCTGAACGGATGATCTTCCTTCGGAATGCCAAGGTTGCTCATGGCTCCATCGACCACCATAGCTAGGTCTGCAAGTTCGCGCCCGGCCCTGATTCCGATCCAGAACACACGCGCTGATTTCGGATTCGGGAAGAAACCATAGCCTTGGAAGCCAACATCCAGCGGACCACCCCGGACTTCGTGTAAGGCCGCCTTGACTGACTCCACCGCTGATTCGGATTTCTCCCCAATGAACTTCAATGTCACATGCATGGACTCCGGCCGAACCCAACGGGCGTCCGGTGCGAATTCTCGCAGTCCCTCCATAAAGCGCGTAATCCGCTGTCTGATCTCATCATCGATGTCCAGACCGACAAAGATTCGCATCGTTGGGGACCAAAGCAGACTTACATCAATTTCCGCCTCACCAGATCCAGGGCCTGTTGAGTGGCGAACCAGCGTATTCGTTTACGGTCTCCGGGAAAACTTCGTTCGACCACTTCCGTGGACTCCCCGTCGGTCAATGCGTGATACACCAGCCCGACGGGCTTTGCCTCTGAACCGCCCGCCGGACCGGCAATTCCGGTGATCCCAATGCCCAGCGTTGCCTCGCAGCGATCGCGGATGCCTAAGGCCAAGGCCTCTGCAACTTCTTTGCTCACTGCCCCATGCTTTGCAATCAGCTCCGGAGCCACTCCTGCAAACTCGGTCTTCAAGTCGTTAGAGTAGACCACGGCACCTCCAACGAAGTAGCGGGAACTACCCGCAACCGATGTGATCCTCTCCGCCAAAAGCCCTCCAGTGCAGGATTCCGCCGCTGCTAGTGTGGCGCCTCGCATCTGCAGGAAATATCCGACAATTTGCTCCATCGACTCGCCATGGCTGGAAAACACGAAGTCCCCCAACTCATCCTCCAGTTCTCCGGCGAGCTGGTCGACACGCTGCTCCGCTGTTTGCTGGGAGTCAGCCCTCGCTTTGAGGTGCAGTTGAATCTCTCCTGCTCCGGCAAGGATCGTCGTCTGCACATCCGCGTACTTCTGGTAAATCGGCGCTACTCGTGAATCGCACTGCGACTCCCCCATCATGGCCACACGCAATTCGCGGGTCGCAATGAACGCCGCCGGCAGCTTCGAACGCAACCGGTCCACACACTCTTTTTCAAACAGGTTCTTCAATTCGTGCGGCGGCCCAGGCAGGAGAATGATGATCTTTTCCCGGCCATCGAACCGGCCGCTTATCCACTGCCCCGGAGCCGTGCCTAGGACGTTTGGCAAAACGGTGGCTCCTGCCAGCACATCCGCCTGCTTCTCGTTGTTGGCAGTCATGGTGTACTTGCGGGCGGCGAATCTCTTCTTCAATTTGTCGAGGATTTCAGGATCGCGCTGCAGTTCCAACCCCAGAGTGTCGGCCACCGCTTCCCGCGTGAGGTCATCCTCCGTGGGTCCCAAACCTCCCATGAAAATCACGAGATCGGCGCGCGCCAGGGCGATCTCAGCGGCTGCGGTAAGGTGTTGCCGGTTATCGCCGGCAATGGTTTTGAATGTGACGTTTACACCGAGTTCGTTCAGCTTGGCCGTCAGATACAGAGAATTCGTGTCCTGACGAAAAGGAGTCAGCAATTCCGACCCGATGGCGACAATCTCGGCGTTCACGCTCTAGAAGTGTAAACGATAGGAGAAGAAACGCTTATTCCGGAGCCAAGGGAAGGCCCTGGATTTCCCAGGCAAGGCGGTGGACAGCTCCGGTTGTCGCGAGCACGGCAGAACGTCCAGGAGCAAAGGCGAGTCCTACGAGGTTATGTCCGGCAACTTCGAGCGAAGCGTTGCCGTCAGGGGTCATTCTCACGATGCCGCGTTTTCCAGCCAGAGAGGCCGCGACGTATAGATTCCCGCTCGCGTCGAACGCAAGCCCCTGTGGCCTGCCCAGTCCGCGATAGAAAGTCGTGACAGTTCCATGCGGGTCGATGCGGTACACGGAATCGAAGCTCGACGTAGTGGGCCCGGTAACGTATAGATCGCCCTGTGGGCTGAATGCCAGGTGATACGCCGACACGCTCGGCTCGAGCGTGGCAAACACGAATATCTGACGATCGCGGCCTATCTTGAAAATCGTTCCACTTCGATCTCCCACGTATAGGTTGTGCTGCCGATCAAAAGCGATACCGGTCGCAACTCCCATCCCTTCCGCATACGTCGACATGCTGCCGTTGGGAGTCACTTTATACACGGTGCCGTCGTATCGCGAAGAGACAAACATTTGTCCCTCACGATCGAATGCGATCGAGGTGGCATTCATCATCTCGGGCACGAAAGGCTTCACGTTGTAGTTGAGGTCGATCTTGAAGATCGCCACCGGCACTTTTTGTCCCCGCGAGCCGGAGAACGTTACGAAAATATTTCCTTCCGCATCAACCGCAGGATTGGTCACCGGGTGCAGGCTCTCGGCAATCGGAAGTGCCACTTTGACCTGCACAGGGTTGCTCACGTGGCCGTTCGTCGAAACCACAACGGGTCCCGAAGTCGCGCCTTCCGGCACGCGCGCCACCAGGAAATCGTCGGAACTGATGAGCACCGAACCTTCTACATCGCCGAACTGCACTCGTGGACGCCTTAATTCGTGGGGACGCAGGCTCTTACCGCTGAGGCGTACCTCGCCGCCCGGCAGCGCGGAGCCTGGCTGAACTAAGTCCAGGTGCGGCTTGCCATTGACGTTCTTTTTGCCCAGGAGGCGGTCGGAAATTGCCATTGCTTTTCTAGTTAGATGCCCACTCGTTCGGTCAAGGCCATCGCCGCAGGTTCGCGTTATTTCTAGCGCAAAACTCCGTAATGCAACAGCAGTTGCATGACAATCAGTGCATACATGCCGGCGCCGATGTCGTCGACAACCACGCCTGTGCCTTCCGGCAGCCCTTCGAGTTGACGCACGGGAGGGGGCTTCAGGGTGTCGAACACACGGAAAAGTATAAAGCCGGCCAAGAGTGTTTTCCATGTCACCGGGGCGGCCACAAGAGTCAACAACTGTCCGGCAACTTCGTCGATCACAACGACCTGCGGATCCTTGCGCCTTGTCTCTCGACAGATACGCGTGGCCGCGGGGATGCCGATAGCCACCGCAATCATGGCCAGTGCAGCCGCGACCCATGCCTGAATCGGTGCTGGAATAAATCTGGTGAGCAGAAACCACAGCAGGACGCCTGCCGCCGAGCCTGCCGTTCCGGGAGCAACCGGTGTCCTACCCGCTCCGAAGAACGTCGCGATGAGCCACGCTGTCCTTCCCGCCGGCGCACCTGCCTCATTGCTCGTCATCGGGATCTCCACGATCGATTCCACTCTCACTGGTATCGCCTACAGGTGATGAAATCACGTATTCGCCGCTCGCCCACTTGGCAAGATCCAGCAATCGACATCGAGGGCTGCAGAAAGGAAACTCTGGATCAGAGCCCTTCACTGGGTTCTTACAAGTCGGACATTGAAGGCGAATGGCGCGCTTCCGGGCCATAAGAGCACTTAAGAATTCACCGGCGCAAACGACTCTCCGGTAATTCGGGCCACGAGGTCGTAATCATGCGCTTCCGTGATCTCGCACCGGTAAAAGCGTCCGGGCTCGACTGTGAGATCTTCCGGCACATCGTTTACGAATACTTTGCCATCGATCTCCGGGGCGTGCATCACTGTCCGTCCCTCGAGCAACAGGTCGCTCTCTTCCGATGGTCCTTCCAGCAGCAGATCGTATTCTTGGCCCACTAAGGTCCGTTTGCGTTGACGGCTGATCTTTTGTTGAATTTGCATCAACCGTTTGCGGCGTTCTGCAATCTCTTTGGTCGGAACCTTGCCATCGAGTCCGAACGCGGCTGCACCCTCTTCATCGGAATAGTCGAAGACTCCCATCCAATCAAACTGCGCCGTCGACACGAACTCGCATAAGTCTCTGAAATCTTCCTTCGTCTCTCCCGGAAATCCCACAATGAAGGATGTCCGGAGCGTCAGGTTGGGAATAATCTTCCGCATTTTCTCAATCGAGCGCAGGAATAGGCTGGCGCCGCCGCCTCGCTTCATACGCTTGAGGACGGAGGGCGATGCATGCTGCAGTGGGACGTCGACATACGAGCAGATCTTCTCGTGCGCCGCAATCGTCTCCAATAATCGTCCCGTAATCTTGTTGGGATAGGCATACAGGAAACGAACCCAGCGCAGATCGTCAATGCCTGCCAGTTTCTCCAGCAGAAGGGCGAGTCCATCTTTCAACCCCAGATCCTCGCCGTAACACGTGGTGTCCTGTCCGATCAGCGTGATCTCCCGAACTCCCGACCGTGCCAATCGTTCTGCTTCTGCGATGACGGACTCGAATCTGCGCGACCGGAATTTCCCCCGGAGTTGTGGAATGATGCAGAACCCGCAGGGATGATCACACCCCTCGGCGATCTTGATATAAGCCGAATATTTCGGGGTCGCCAATAGCCGGGGCGTTGTTTCGTCGTAGAGATAATTCGGTAGATCGGCGATGGCGCCATCCCAGGTGTCGCGAGAGAACCGTCCTTGCGCAACACGTGCATCCGCCTCGGGACGGCTCTGGAGGATGACAAAAGGTGAGTTCGTCGGGGCAGACTGCAAGCCCGTTGCCGCCAGGATGCGATCGAGCTCTCCGGTCCCGACCACCGCGTCCACTTCCGGAATATTCTTTTTGATCTCGTCGCGGTAGCGCTCCACCAGGCAGCCGGCCACGACTAGCTGCTTCGCCGTCCCCGCAGCTTTCAACCGGGCCATTTCGAGAATGGTGTCCACGGATTCACGCTGGGCGCGATCAATGAAAGAACACGTGTTTACGACAATAACGTCTGCGTCTTCGGCGCGTGCGGTGAGTTCCGCGCCCGCTTGGGACACGATCCCCATCATCACTTCGCTATCGACCAGGTTCTTCGGGCAGCCCAGGCTTACAAAACCCACCTTCTTGGGTTTTTCCGAACTCTCGATTGTGCTGGAAACGATGGGTTCTTCTACAGTTGTCGACTTCTTCGACATGCAATCTTGTTATTTTAACATCCTGCCCGCGAATGTCCCGCACCGCACCATGAAAGTCAGCACGTCCCGTGCTCGTTTTTTGCGTCTAGCGTGATAACCTTATGCCACTCAGCATCTCACAACCAAACGCTTCGCACGGAGGATGGATGTCCGCCAAAATGCTGTGGATCGCGTTTCTCATGGCGATCACGATCATGGTAGTTTCCGCTGCTGCTCAGAACAATGAGATCGCTGGCGGTGTCGGTCGGACGTTTGTGGCTGACCAGGGCATCAAGCCCGGCGCCGTTCCTCTGGTCAATAACACCGTGCATTTCGGAAACGGGCTGGTTTTCGAAGTCAATTATGCCCATCGCTTGATGGACAACGGCTTCCTGCGGCTCGACGTGGAAGTTCCCGTGGTCGCTAATCCCGATGAGGATCTCGGGTCCGGGAACGGTGCCGTTCCAGCCAGCTACTCCTCCTATTTCGTGACGCCGGCGGCTCGGCTAAAGGTCTTCTCCGATTCGCACTTTCAGCCCTGGGGAAGTATCGGCGGCGGCTATGGTCGCTTCAACCTGAGCAAGACTCAGGTCTACGGAGGCACGAATCCTGGAGCCACCAGTAAGAGCAGCGGCCTCCTCGAAGCCGGTCTCGGCCTCGACGTGCGTACTTTCAACAAAGTTTCCCTTCGGCTCGCCGCGCGCGACTTCTGGTCCGGAGCTCTGCCCTTGAACGTGGATACCGGCAAAAGTCATCAGCACAACATCGTGGTAACCGGCGGGATTGTCATCCGGTTTTAGGAGAACGGAAACAGCAGTAAGCTTCCTGCAATCACAACGGTATCCAAGGCAGGGCGCGCGCGTTCCCCAGAGCGGCGCCGGTAATTCGAAAGCATCCGACCTGACGTAAGAAGAGTACAAGCGGGCCAACGGAACGATTTGGCGGCGGCAGAGATGCTCCCCCGCTCGCTGGGACGAACCCCGCAGATCAGATGGGCCCGGCTCCTGAGCTAAATCAGTTGACCAGGCAGTACTGTCCAATCCTCTCGTCCTGGCTGGCCTCGCCCTCGGGCTTAAACAACTCAACGTTCTGGCAGTCGTACAGGCCCCGGTTCTTGGGCAGACGTACCATTTGATAGTCCCCAGTCTTGACCGCGGTGCAGGACGATGCTCCCTCATTGCACTGCAGGTCCAGTGTCTTTCCTTTTTCTGACAACGTGATGAGCACCACCCCGTTATTCTTTTCGACGTTCTTCACCGTAACTTGAGATTTTTCCTGCGCCGCTGCCGTCAAGGCGACTAGAAAAAGAAGTATGACAACTGTTCGCATATTGACCTTCCCCTGGATCCTGTCCAGTGACAACAGAATCCAACTCAGCGGTGAGCCGGCCGGTTGCGCTTACGCAGAAACGCCCAGACCAGGCAAACCGCCACTGAGGGTACCCACCATCCAGGGTGACGATCGAGTTCATCCTGAACGTGTTCTCTAAGCGAGACGCCGGCCCGCATCGAAGGTTCGCCAACATTCACCATCAATGCCATACGAATGCCTCCTCGGGATGGCCACTCGCGTCCCTCAGCCTCCTTGTACGCTGCTGCTGACCGGGTCGCAGTGACGGTGATCACCCCGAGGCGGTGATGACGAACGCAATGGAGTGAGCGCAGAAGGGAAAACCCTGCTCACAGGCGCGAGGAAAGATGTACTTACAGATTAGGATTCAGACCGGAACTAGCAGGACCAGCGCAGAAGGGTTGCGCCCACTGTGAATCCTGCACCCACCGATGCCAGCAACACCAGATCGCCTTTTTTCAGTCTGCCTTCCTGCCGCGCCGTGTCCATCGCGAGAGGAATCGTTCCAGCGGTGGTGTTGCCATACCGGTCGATGTTGATGATGACACTCTCCGGCTTGAGCCCCAGCCGGTCAGCGGTGGCTGTGATGATTCGTTTATTAGCTTGATGGGGAATAAAAGCCGCGATGTCGGTACCCTTTAGACCATTACGTTGCAGCAGTTTTTCACAAATTTCAGCCTGCTTGCGAACCGCGAACTTGAAGACCGCCTGCCCGTCCTGGTGCACGTAATGCATCTTTTTATCCACGGTCTCATGTGTGGGCGGATTGAGGCTCCCTCCCCCAGGCATGTAAAGGGAACACGCTCCCGAGCCGTCCACCTCGTGCAGGAAGTCGACTAAGCCGACCGAGTCGTCCTCAGAGGCTTCGAGAATCACGGCTCCAGCGCCGTCGCCAAAGATGACGCAAGTGGCGCGATCCGTGTAGTCGATGATCGACGACATGACGTCCGCACCGATCACCAGGACCTTCTTATGAGCGCCCGTGGCAATGAATTGGGCGCCTGTCTGCAACGCATAAAGGAACGCGGAGCAGGCACCGGAAAGGTCAAATCCCCAAAGTCCTTTCGCGCCTAGCTTGTGCTGCACAAGGCATGCAGTAGACGGAAAAAACATATCCGGTGTCACGGTGGCCACAATGACTGCCTGGACGTCGCTCGGCGTAATACCCCGCTCCTCTAACGCTTTCTTCGCAGCTTCGACTGCCAGGTCGCTCGTCGCCACTCCCTTGTCGGCCAAGTGACGTTCGCGGATTCCGGTGCGCTCCATAATCCACTGATCGGAAGTATCCACCAGCTTTTCCAGATCGTGATTGCCGAGAATTCGAGGCGGGACATACGTTCCCAGTGCGCTGATCTTGGCGCGAAGCGGCTTGGACAAGGATGACTCCTTTGTAGATGAAGGGACTATTTTCAAGGATTGACGCGAGAATGTCTAACCCAGGTAATCAAGCGGGTTAGCAGGAAAACAAAAGCCAGGCACCAGGAACCCACTGCACACGCAAGAGCCCGTTACCGTTGCTTCCTTCCGGACCTGGCGGGATTGGCGGGAATGCGTCGCGCGGGACTGATGCCTGACCCAACCCATTCTAACAAACCAATTTCATTCCTAGGTGAGCTGCGGCCGAACCATCCACCATCACACCTGTGACTTCGGGTATTACCCCCGCAGTCCGGTACTTCCTTTCTTCTTTCAAATAGCGAAAAATGGGTGCCAGGATGCTCTCCGGCGACCTCAAAACTGGCGTGTTTCCCGAAGCGATCGCGCGTTATTTCGAACTCGCGCTCTATTTGATGGTTCTGTGCGGCTTCGGCACGCTGGCCCAAACGGGGCAACTCGATCCACCCACCGTTCTACTGGTTATTCTCGCCTTGGTGGTACGCGGTTATCTGATCCTCAAGCGAAGGACGTTCATTCTCGAAGACAAGCTCACGCAAGTGGTAACGCTCGGCTTCACGATCTTCTACCTCGTCGACTTCTTCTGGGTCTCGGGAAACTTCGTTGCTGCCACCGTCCACCTCGTGCTCGGTCTCATGGTGGTACGCTTATTCTCGGCGCATCGCGACCGGGATTACGTCTTTCTCGCGATTCTCGCATTCCTTTCGGTTCTAGCCGCCTCCGTCCTGACCGTAAACAGCTCCTTTCTGATCATGTTCGCTTTGTTCCTGCTCACGGCGGTGGCCACCTTCATTTTGCTGGAGATCCGCCGGTCGTGCGGCTCCGCAGAGCGTCGCGGCCGTGAACTCAGTGCAGCCGATGTGCAGCGGTTGGGGTCATCTTTATTCGGCATCACCCCAGTCTTGATGCTATGCATCCTCCTGGTTGCAGGATTGATCTTCTTCCTGCTTCCTCGCATGTCGGGCGGCTACCTCAGTGCCTATGCCGCCGGTGAGGAGATATCCTCCGGTTTCAGCGAGCGAGTTCAGCTGGGCAGAATCGGGGAGATCCAGCAGTCAAATTCGGTCGTCATGCATGTGCAGATCGATGGGGATACGGACGGTCATCACGATCTTTTGTGGCGAGGCGTCGCTCTCAGCAACTTCGATGGCAGAAACTGGTTCAGCCCGCAAAAGCGCATCATCCTGCCGCGTTGGTCTGACGGACGTTTTGTTCTCTCCCCGCCGACGTCGCTTCAGGACATGCGAACATATGTCCCCAAAGACATCCACTATCGTGTTCTGCTGGAACCGATCGGATCGGACGTCTTCTTCATCGCACCTCGCGGCTCCTCACTCTCGGGCAACTACCACATGCTCACCATGGACGAGGAGGGAGCGGTCTATGATCTTGATCGCGATCGTCCACCCACTGTCTATGAGGCTGAATCCGATGTGGGACAGCCCAGTGCCGCCCAGTTACGGACTGCGCCCACCGATCTCCCTGCAAGCATTTGGCAGCAATACATACGTCCCCCTGCGAAACTGGACGACCGCATCCCTGAACTGGCGCGTCAGATCACGGGAAGTGCACCCACCAATTACGACAAAGCTGTCGCTCTCGAAAGTTATTTGACCTCCCATTACGGGTACACACTGCAACTCGGTCGGAAATCGCCCGCGGATCCCCTCGCATATTTTCTGTTTGAGCGCAAAGAAGGGCATTGCGAATACTTCGCCTCCGCCATGGCAGTCATGCTGCGAACCCTGAACATCCCATCCCGCGTCGTTAACGGTTTCCGAACGGGAGAGTTCAACGACGTCACCGGCCAGTACGTCATCCGTGCGCGCAACGCGCATTCCTGGGTCGAGGTCTTTTTTCCAAATTATGGCTGGATCAGCTTTGACCCCACCCCAGGGGCCGGCCTCGAGACTCACAGCGGCTTAGGACGCGCCATGTTGTATTTGGACGCGATCTCGTCTTTTTGGCGCGAGTGGGTGGTGAACTACGACTTCGGCCATCAGAGGACGCTGACAGTCGGCGCATTGCGGAACACCTATCACCTCGGCGATAACGTGCGAAGCTGGGCTCGCGACCGCTATGCCAGCATGCTCGGTTCCACTCGAATTATGCGGCGATCCCTGATGCGCTCGCCCTTCCAGTGGACAGCAATTGTCATTGCCGTTCTGGCAGCCGTACTGTTGCTGATCTTCAGCGGAGCGATCATCTCCTACTTTTCACGCAGGCGGTTGGCAGCTCACCCTGAAGAATCGCCGCGAGCAGCCGCAGCTCTGTGGTATGCGCGCATGACCCGTTCCTTAGCCCGCAAAGGCTGGCAGAAATCGCCTGCCCACACGCCCACCGAGTTCGTCGGCACCATCTCGGACCACGAACTGCAGAAGGCTGTCAGCAGATTTACCTCGCACTACGAGAGAGCTCGCTTCGGTGATTCTGCTGAGGACGCCCAGCGTCTCCCCGACGAATACGAGCAGATTTCTGCCGTTTCGAAACACTAGCCAAGGTGGAAGGAATGATAAGGCTGGCGAACCGGCGCAGAGCCGCGTTTAGGAACTCATCGCGTATCGATATTGAAACCCAGAATCGCGTTCACGTCGACAGGTTCATTTCCTCGCTGTGCCGGATGG